>NZ_DXLG01000045.1 GCF_019414865.1 Veillonella sp. | reverse complement strand
ATATAATAGAATAGTCTATACAAATATATTTTATGATTTTTAAATATAGATTGAAGGGGGATCACATGATTGAAGAATCCCTACACGCAATACAGCAGCGCATGGCAGATGCTATGGCGCGCGTTGGTCGCGTAGATACAGCACTATTGGTAGCTGTTACTAAGAACCACCCTGTATCGGCGGTGGAAGAGGTGGCTCGTCTCGGTGTGACTCATGTGGGGGAAAATCGAGTACAAGAGGCTAAAGAAAAACAGCTTACCTATAAAGGTCCACAGTTAACATGGCACTTGATTGGTCATTTACAGGTCAACAAGGTGCGTCAAGCGGTGCCTATGTTTGATTTAATTCATTCTGTAGACAGCCGTAAATTACTAGATGAAATCGAAAAGGTCGCTACAAAGCACGACAAGGTGCAAGACGTATTATTGCAAGTCAATGTAGCTCGAGAAGCCTCCAAAACGGGTATGTCCGTAGAGGAGTTTCCTGATATTCGAGACTATGCAAAGACATTGCCTCATGTACGTGTACGGGGCTTGATGTGTATGGCGCCATTTTTCGACGATCCAGAGGAAGCACGTCCAATCTTCCGCGTAGCAAATGCCTTGTATGAGGATATGAAGGGCTACTTTGAAGAGGGGCAGATTCAATATTTATCTATGGGGATGACTCACGACTTTGAAGTCGCTTTGGAAGAAGGGGCTAACATCGTTCGTGTAGGCACAGCAATTTTTGGGGAACGTGTGTATGATTAAGGCTCGGGTTGCCTGATAATCGATAGCGTTAAGTATTAGGAGGAAATCCAAATGGCATTGGGAGATTATTTAGACAAAGCAAAAAACTTATTCTTAGGCAAAAATGATGATGACTATGAATATGATGATTATGACTATGAAGATGAAGAGGAATATGAAGCGGAACCTACACCAGTAGCTCCAGTAGCTCCAGTATCCGGCGCATCTGAATTTCATCCACGCAAGGTAGGAGGCCAATCTACGATGACACAACGTCCAACAGCTATGAAAGTAGTTGTAATTGAACCAAAAGTATTTGAAGACTCTGAAAATATTACACATCAATTGCGCGACATGCGTCCTGTATTGATTAACTTTGAAAATACAGATCCTCATGAAGCAGCTCGTATTGTGGACTTCGTATCTGGTGCGACTTTTGCATTGGATGGCAAATTGGAAAAAGTAGGTAAAGACATTTTCATGTGTGTACCTGTAAACATTTCCATTGATTATTCTGATAATGACAGCAACAAAACTGAGCAAAACGAATACACTTGGGACAATAAATAATTTCTCTATAAATGGTGGTGACAACGATGTTAGGTAAAACCCTATGTATAGGCGTTGGCTCAATGGGTGGCGCTCTATTGCGCGGTGCATTACAGCATGGCGTGTTGAAAGCAAGTGATACACACATTCTCGTGCGTCGTGAAGAACAATGTAAGGCTCTAACTGAGGAGCTCGGTGTAGTAGGTTTTACTACATTGCCTGATGTAAATGAGTACAATACCATTTTGTTGGCCGTAAAACCACAAGTGTTACCATCTGTATTAGAGACGTTAAAAGAAGTACCTTATGGGACTGTTATGATTTCCGTTGCTGCAGGTATTACCTTAGATACTCTAGATGCAGCGATTCCACAAGCTAACTGGTTTAGAGCTATGCCAAATACACCGGCTTCTATCGGTGCAGGTATGACGGCTCTTGCTGGGGATGATGTACATACAGACTTAGGTCGCGCTGTGCAAGCCTTGTTTGAGGCTGTCGGCGAAGTGGCCGTGGTAAGTGAAGCTGATTTAGATCGCTTAGGCGCACTATCTGGTGCAGGTCCTGGCTATATGTTCGTCATTCTTGATGCTTTAGCTGATGCGGGCGTTCGCATTGGATTGCCTCGTCACTTGGCAATCAAGGCAGCAGCTCAAACGATGTATGGTGCTGGTAAGATGGCTCTTGAAAGTGGCAATCATCCAGCAGTACTACGAGATCAAGTAACAAGTCCAGGTGGCACGACCATTGCCGGTATTGGTGCCATGGAAAAAGGTGGACTTCGCAGTGCTCTCCAAGACGGCGTAGTAGCATGTCTTGCTCGGTCGAATGAATTGGGGAAATAATTTTGGCAGATACTAGTAAATTAATACGATATTTTGAAGCCAGTGGCAGTGGTGAGGAAGCTCGCCGTATGCTAGACTTGGCTGAGCAGGTTGTAAAAGGTCGCCCTTATCGCGTGGCGGACTTTACGAGCCCTGCAGGCCTTGTCATTGCAGACGCAATCAAGGCTAACTACCCACAGCTTATCGTTAAGACAGACGGTGGCTATGAAGGGGCGGAACGTATCCGCATCGCCTTTGTAGATAGCGACTTTAATGGTACTGTGGATATGGGTATTCGCGCCCTTAAGGTAAATTGGGACCCACGGTTCCGATTGCTTACCCATCGCGATGTGCTTGGTTCCTTGATGGGGCTCGGCATTGATCGCTCCAAATTTGGGGACGTTATCGTTCAACAAGGGGGCGCTCAAATTTTGGTGGATGAAAGCATAGCAGACTTCGTGATTCAAAACTTCACAAAAATTGCTATGGTTTCCGTATCTGTAGAGGCTATTGACCTATCAGATATTGCACCAAAAGAAGAAAAAATTAAAGAAGTCCGCACTACAGTTGCTTCATTGCGCTTAGATTCGGTGGCAAGTTCTGGTTTTAGCGTGTCTCGTACTAAATTGGTAAGCGCTATAAATGCAGGATTATTGCAAGTAAACTGGCAACCAGCTAAGGGGGCATCCCAAGAAGTTAAAGAAGGGGATGTGATCTCTATGCGTGGTCGTGGCCGAATGAAGGTAGAAGCCATTACAGGTACATCTCGTAAGGGGCGTATCGGCGTATATCTGAAACGATTCATGTAGGCAATTGAAAATCGGCTTGACCATCAAGCCGATTTTTTTACATATAGTAGGACAACCATGGTATCCATAACATTTCAATCTACAACAGAAGATACAATCCTATTCGTAGGCGGCGGAGAGGTGGCAGAGCGACGAATGCAGCTCTTTATTGATGAGCCGTGCAACATTGTCGTAATTGCTCCCACTGTAACAGATAGGATTTGCCAATGGTCAAAGGATAATCGTATCACCTGGTACGACCGTGCTTTCACAATGGACGATGAACACCACATTATAACGAGCAGTTTGTTCTTTATCTGCACAGATAATGGCGAATTAAACGATACGTTATATGATATGGGGAAAAAACACCGCGTTTGGACTAATCGAAGTGATGACCCTAGAGCGTGCAGATTTACTGTGCCTTCATCCCTTGAACTAGGCGATCTTCATATTGCTATTAGCGCTAATAACGTAGGGCCTCGTATCAATCGCCTCATAAGGCAAGATATGATGAATCGTTATGGTCAGTTGCAAAAGGCTATGCCTAGACTTAAAATATTTAGAGAAGAAGTAAAGTTACTACTTCCTACTCCAGAGGCTCGACAGAAATTTTGGCGAAACCATCTGACTGTAGAAACATTTGAAGCCATTCTCAAGGGAGAGTGGATGACTATAGAGGAGAAACTTGACCATGAAATTAGTGGTATTAGGTCTAAATCATAGAAGTGCTGCTGTTGCGGTGCGTGAACGTTTCTCGTTTGATAAGGACGAGGTCGCTTCAGCATTGAACCGCCTCTATGAATTCGACTGTGTAGCAGAATGCGTTATTTTGTCTACATGCAATAGAACTGAAATCTATGCGGCCTTAGAAGGTGTAGAGTTCCCTAAAGAATATATGTTGGCCGTGTTAAAGGATTTAAAAGGTGCCGACCACATCGATGAAGATGCGTTTTTCTTCTATGAAGAGCGCGATTGCATTGAACATCTATTCCGTGTATCTGCAAGTCTTGATTCCCTTGTATTGGGGGAAGGTCAAATTTTGAGCCAATTAAAAGGGGCTTATATTCAGGCTTATAGCGCAGGTTGTACAGGCACAATTTTTAATATCTTATTTCAACGCGCTATTAGTGTTGGTAAAAAGGTACGGACGAACACAGGTATTGCTAATACGCCTGTATCCGTTAGCTACACTGCTGTTAACCTTGCGGAGGACAGCCTAGATAAACCATTATCTGAGGCGACGGTACTCATCTTAGGTGCTGGTACAATGAGCGAGTTGACCGCAACGCACCTACAAGCAAAGGGCGTAAAAACGATTTTCGTATCTAATAGAACCTTTACCAAGGCAGAGGCTTTAGCTGAGCGATTTAATGGTAAAGCTGTTAAGCTAGATCACTTTGTAGATTACGCTAAAGATGCGGATATCCTCATTACATCTACAGGGGCGCCGCACTATATTATTACTGAGCGTGAAGCAAAGAAAATTACCTCCCTTCGCAAAGGTGAGCCAATCGTTATGATTGATATTGCGGTACCACGCGATATCGATCCCGGCGTAGCAGATATGGAAGGTATTTACCTATTTAATATCGACTCTCTTGAAAGTGTAGTCGAAGAGAATAAGGCACAGCGCGAAGAGGAAGCTCGTCATGCGGAACCAATCATTCACGATGCTATTGAAGAGTTATTAGATAAATTGAGTTATTTAACGGTGCGTCCTATGATGGCATTGCTCACAGAAAAAGCAGAACGCATTCGCCGTCGTGAGTTACATCGCGCATTAGCGAAATTGCCTGATATTTCAGATAAGGAGCGTCGCATTATGGACTCTATGAGTCGCATGATCATCCGCAAAATGTTGCGTGAACCGATGATTCACTTTAACGAAATCGCTGGTACAGAGGAAGAAGGTTTGTACTGGGATTTATTCAAAGATATGTTTAATCTTGAGAAAGAAGGCTAAGGCCATGAGAGACCATATTCGAATCGGCACGCGAAAAAGTGCCCTTGCCCTATGGCAGGCTGAACATATTAGTGCAGAGTTACAACGTCTGTACCCAAACATTACGGTCGAGCTAGTTCACTTTAATACAAAAGGAGACCGTATCTTGGAAAAACCACTGGCTCAAGTTGGTGGTAAAGGTTTATTTACTGCTGAGCTAGAAGAGGCCATGCATAAAGGCGACATTGATATCGCCGTACATAGCTTGAAAGATATGCCTACAGAGTTGCCGGAAGGGCTAACTCTTGGTGCTATCTCTGCTCGTGAAGTGCCTTACGATGCGCTTGTGAGCCCCGTGTATAAAACATTAGATAAATTGCCTCAAGGTGCTCGCGTCGGTACAAGTAGCTTGCGTCGTCAAGCGCAATTATTACATGTCCGTCCTGACCTTAAGGTCGAGGTTATCCGCGGTAATGTACAAACTCGTTTGAGCAAGATTGAAACAGAAAAACTAGATGGCGTAATCTTGGCACAAGCCGGTCTTAAACGGTTGGGCTTAGATGATCAAATTACCCAAGTATTTAAAGCCGATGAAATGATTCCTGCTGTTGGTCAAGGGGCACTTGCTATCGAGTGTCGTGCTGACGATACGGAAATGCTTGAAATGCTAGCTCCTATTAACGACGAAGCTACACGCTATGCTGTTGAAGGGGAACGCGGCTTCTTGCGTCAGTTAAATGGTGGTTGCCAAGTGCCTATGGGGGTACATGGTACTATTAATAAAGGTCAATTGACCTTAAAGGCCATGATTGCCTCCCTCGACGGTAAAACGGTATACGAAGGAGAAATTTCTGGCCCAGCAAAAAAAGCTGAAATTCTTGGTAAAAATCTTGCGAAAGCCTTATATGAAGAAGGGGGCAAACATATTGTGGATGCTCTCATAGAGGAAGGAATCATAAAATGACAGGTATGGTATATCTAATCGGTGCAGGCCCTGGCGATGTTAAACTCATTACTGTAAAAGGTCGCGAATGTATTGAAAAAGCAGATGTAATTGTATATGACTATTTAGCAGATGCTCATTTGTTAGAATGGGCTCGCCCAGATGCAGAGTTGATTTACGCTGGTAAACAATGTAAAGATCACACAATGCACCAATGGGAAATTAATGAGCTATTAGTTCAAAAAGGTAAAGAAGGTAAAATCGTTGCACGCTTAAAAGGCGGCGACCCACTCGTGTTCGGTCGCGGTGGTGAAGAGGCTATGGCTCTTGGGGAAGCTGGTGTACCATTTGAATTCGTACCAGGCGTAACATCTCCAATTGCAGCCCCTGCTTATGCAGGTATTCCTGTAACACAACGCGCTATGGCTACATCCTTTGCTGTTGTAACCGGTCATGAGGATCCAACTAAAGCCGTATCTGGCATTCATTGGGAAGGCCTTGCTACAGCCGTTGATACACTTTGCTTTGTAATGGGTGTTGGCAATTTACCTACCATTGCAGAAAAATTGATGGCTCATGGACGCCCAGCTTCTACACCAGTAGCGCTTGTTCGTTGGGGTACAAAAACGATTCAAGAAGTTCTCGTATCTACCCTTGAACATGTAGTAGAAGACGTAGAAAAGGCACAACTAAAAGCGCCAGCTATCATCGTAGTAGGCGATGTAGTTAACCTTCGTGAAAAATTACAATGGTTCGATAATAAACCGTTATTCGGTAAAACTATTGTAGTTACACGCGCTCGCTCCCAAGCTAGTGCATTCCGCGAAAAATTAGCAGATCAAGGTGCTAATGTAGTAGAAGCGGCAGCGATTAAAACATCTCCATTGGAGTTGTTTGATGAAGATCGTCGTATCATCAATAATACAAAACAATATCAATGCATCGTATTCACATCTGGTGAAGGGGTTCGTTACTTCTTCGATGCACTTTATAACGAAGGCAAGGATACACGTGCTTTAGGTAACTCTAAAGTAGCAGCAATCGGCTGCGCTACAGCTCGTGAACTTCAAAAATACGGTATCGTTCCAGATATTATTCCTGTAGACTACAAAGCTGAATCCGCTGTAGAGGCTCTTGAAGAAGAACTAAAAGCAGGCGATTCTGTATTGCTCATCCAACCAAAAGTAGCTCGCGATGTAATTCCACGCTCCTTGCGTCATCACGATATAGATGTAGATATCTTGCGTTTATATGAAACTACACAAGATACATCTCAACAAGAAGCATTAATCAATGCATTGACTGAAGGTACTGTAGACTACATTACGTTTACAAGTTCCTCTACAGTAACTAATACAATCCAATTATTGGGCGATGATGCATTGAAACTATTAGGCAATACTAAGATTGCTTGCATCGGACCTATCACAGCCGCTACAGCTATGAGTGCAGGTCTTAAACCTGCTGTCATCAGCGATGTATATACAACTGATGGCTTGGTAAATGCTATTGTAAAGGACATTTAGGAGGATTACATGTACGATTTAACATACCGTCCTCGCCGCTTGCGTATCAATCCAGAAATGCGTGATTTGGTACGGGAAACGACACTCGACGTAACTGATTTAATTTATCCATTATTTATCGTTCCTGGTGAAGGTATCAAAAAAGAAATCGATACGTTGCCAGGCCAATACCACTTATCCGTTGATGAAGCTGTAAAAATGGCTCAAGAGGTATATGATCTTGGTATTCTTGGGGTAGAAATCTTCGGTATTCCTACATATAAGGATGAACAAGGTTCCTCTGCATGGGATATGTCCCAACCTGTACAACAAGCTATTAAAGCTATCCGTGCAGCTGTGCCAAACTTATTGGTGGTAGCTGATGTTTGCTTGTGCCAATACACAACAACAGGCCATTGCGGCATGATTGATGATCATGAAATCTTAAATGATGAAACATTGCCATTGCTTTGTAAAGTAGCGGTAAGTCAAGCAGAAGCAGGTGCCCATATGGTGGCTCCATCCGATATGATGGACGGCCGTGTAGGTGCTATCCGTGAAGCCCTTGATGCGGCAGGGTATACAAATGTATCCATCATGAGCTATGCCGCAAAATACGCATCTGCGTACTATGGTCCGTTCCGTGGTGCTGTTAACTCTGCACCTAAATTTGGGGACCGCAAGTCCTATCAAATGGACCCAGCTAATCGATTGGAAGCTTTCAGAGAAATTGAACTCGATATCGCTGAAGGTGCAGATATTATCATGATTAAACCAGCCTTGTCCTATTTGGATATCGTTCGTGAAACACGTGATCGCTATGAATTACCTGTAGCTGTATACAATGTATCTGGCGAATATGCGATGGTTAAATCCGCTGCAGCGGCTGGTCTTATCGACGAAGAACGCCTCGTTATGGAAACAATGCTTTCTATGAAGCGCGCCGGTGCTAAAATTATCATTACGTACCATGCTATAGATATTGCTAAATGGTTACAAAAGTAAGGAGAAACCATGTTCCAACTCGGTAAATCTGAAAAGGCCTTTGAAGAGGCTAAACGTTATATGCCCGGTGGCGTAAACAGTCCGGTTCGTTCCTACCGCAGTGTAGGTTCTAACCCTCCGTTTATCAGCAGTGCTAGCGGCAGCCGTATTTATGATATCGACAACAACGAATACATCGACTATGTGTTGAGCTGGGGCCCTATGATTTTGGGCCATGCGAACCCTGAGGTTATCGCAAGCCTGCAAGAGGCGATTCCTCGCGGCACTAGTTATGGTGCGCCTACACTACTAGAAACAGAATTGGCTAAAAAGGTACAAGCCTTCATGCCATCTATGGAGGTTATCCGCCTAGTTAACTCTGGTACTGAGGCTACTATGAGTGCCTTGCGTGTAGCTCGTGGTTATACTGGTCGCGACCGCATCGTAAAATTCGTGGGCTGTTACCATGGTCATAGTGATGCGCTTTTGGTAAAAGCTGGCTCTGGCCTCGCTACCTTTGGCGTGCCAGATAGCCCTGGTGTACCTCAAGGTGTAGCAGAAAATACCATAACATTGCCGTACAATGACTCTGATGCAGTTCGCAAATTATTCGACGAAATCGGCGATACTATTGCGGCTATCATCGTAGAACCTGTAGCAGGCAACATGGGCTGTGTGCCTCCAGAACCAGGCTTCCTTGAAACCTTGCGCGAAGTGACTAAAGCTCACGGTGCATTATTGATCTTTGACGAAGTTATGTGTGGTTTCCGCGCTAGCAGCGGCGGTGCTCAAAAACGTTACAATATTAAACCAGATCTTACTTGCCTTGGTAAAATCGTTGGTGGTGGCATGCCACTTGCTGTATTTGGCGGCGCTCGTGAGATTATGAACCAAATTGCACCAGCTGGTCCTATTTATCAAGCTGGTACATTGAGCGGTAACCCAATTGCCGTAACCTCTGGTTTGGCAACACTTTCCATTTTGCAACGAGACCCAACAATTTTTAAACAAGTAGAAGATGCAACCATCGCCCTTTGTGAAGGCTTTGAACGCTTGGCAGCTCAATACAATGTGCCTGTTGTAGTACAACGGGTAGGCTCCATGTTCACCATCTTCTTCACTGATAAACCAGTTAAGAACTTTGATGATGCAGCATCTTGCAACGAAGAACAATTTAAAATGTTCTTCCACCATAACTTGAGCCATGGTATTTACTATGCGCCAAGCCCTTATGAAAGTAACTTCGTATCTATCTGCCATAAGAGCAGTGAAATCGAACGCACATTGGCTGTAGCTGATGAAGCTTTCAAAAAAATCAGTGATACACTACTATAAAAATTAGTGATACACTACTATAAAAATCAGTGATACATTATTATAAAAGTATATAGTTTGTAGTTGTTTATGTATCGATGTAGGTGATGAACATGCAGTTTTATAAGAACTTAAAGCGTGCTCGCGTGCGCATGGGCAAAAGCCAAATCGAAGTAGCAAAGGCCGTAGGTATCAGTAATGCGGCGCTTTCAAATTACGAAACAGGGTATCGCGAACCAGATTTAGATACACTCTGTGCCCTGTCTCGCTATTATGGATTGACCTTGGATGAGCTGCTAGATGTAAATGGAGAACAACACGAGCCCATCTATGATCTCAGTCCTGTACTCAAAAATAAATACATTGCCTATAAAGGTGAAGTATTCGAGTTGAAAGACTCACAAAAACGTGCGCTCTTGCGCGAGCTAGACAATCTATTTACTAAATTTGAGAAATCAAAGGTAGAAGATAAAAGTAGCAAGCCAAAAACGTACAAACATGGGAACCCACATATCAATCGAGCGGGCCTAGCTAGCAGCGCTGGTAGCTTAGCGGCACGACGAAATATAAAGTAGTGTTATATTACATTGTAGATTGAGTGGAACCTGTTTATTTGAAGAACTTAATTAGAACAATCATAAAAGCACCATCTATCTTAAGGGGAAACGACACATAAGTCGGACCTAGGTAGATGGTGCTTTTGTATTACTATAGTGTAAATGCATGTGCTACCGCTTTGGCATTTTTTTAGGCTAACTATAAAAATAAATAAAAGATAACAATATTAAAATATTCATTGGTGATATAAGTTGGTTTAATATATAATTGAAATATAGAAGTGAATTGAATATTAACTGATCGTATAGGAGACATTATGAAAGTATGGAGCGGTGTAAAATCTATATTAGATCGAACACCTTTTACGGTTAAATTTTATATTGGTTTTGCTTTGTTTTGGTTTTTATTAATAGGAGCTATGTCTTTAAATGCATATATTAAAAGGCCGGAGCAAATGCAAAGCCTTCAATTATACGAGCAAAAACTAGAAGATATATCTGTGAAAAAAATAAGTGAAGAATACTATGCATCTGGTCGAGCCTATCAAAATAATAATCTTGAAATTACGTACGACTCACTTACAATTGATGATGTTAAAGGAATACTTTCAAAACAAAATATAGGCTGGAATGAGATTAACAAGAATCGTATTGTTGGACATGATTATGATACTAATATTTATCTCGAACTATTTAAAGAACGAGGCTCTGATAAAGTGACTTTAATATTACAAAAAAGAAATTAATTATGGGTGGCAAAATTGTACTATCTCAACAACTAATGCATAAGTAGAACTCCAAATGCAAGCAGGGGTTGATTAGTAGTTGAGGAAAAAGATAATACTAATAATTAGCATATTAGGAAATATTTTTTCGCTGTTTTTGCTTGGTGGCTAGTTTGTTAGCAACCCTACTAGATAAATCTAGTATATAGGCAATATAAAGGACTTTGAGGGATGAAATTTAAAACAATTTATTCTGTTGTTTGGTATATACTCATGGGGATAATAGAGATTGGTATATTAATAGAGATTTTGATAGGTATAATGGAAGATTATATTATAGAAGGGTAAGGATGTAATAAAGATATATGCGAATAAGTTTATTGAAAGAACTTGGGGCAAATTTATTTAAATATATGTTTGGTGGTATTGTAGTAGCCTTTATACTAATTATAATTGTTGGTATCACTACTCGATATTATCATTATAATGACAACTCTTCTGCATTAATCAGATATGGATATTCTTTCTACAAAGAGGATTTGATTGATGAGATAAACTGGACTCGCATTGGTGATAAGTTTATGGTGAAGAATTCTGACTATACTGACTTTAAGGCAAAGTATAATCAGAGTAGATTCTTAGCTGATATAAATGATAATAAGGACAAAATTAGTGAAGGTCTTAATACCAATAGTATTAGAGTCCAGTTGAAAGAAGACTTTATACGAATTAAATATAAAATGGTGGATTGATAAAGATGGTTTTCGATAGGGTTGTTATTAATAAATTAAAAATAATTATATTTGTAGTAGGAATAATCATAGGCTCATTTAGTGGTGCTCTTGTATTAGAGAAAATAGATAATACATTGGAATCCATTTATTCTGGTAGACAAGCTCTTATTTGGAATGAATATAAAAGTTTTGATCATCGTGAGCATTTTACTATCAATGCCATCTATCCTTTTAAATATGAAATTGGTAGTGTTAGACCTTATTTTATTGTTGATGCAGTAAGTAATAGTAATATGGATACAATAGAAAAATCTTTAGCTTTAAATGGATGGCAGCAAATAGAGGCTAATACATTTAAAAAAGAAACTAGTGGAGAAGTATTAAAATTATCTGTAAAACCTATTAACATGAATGAATTTATGATTGTATATTATTACTAACTTTTACAAATGGAATCCATACTATTAGTTATGTGCTAATCGTAATAATTAATGAATAGTTATATAGGTAAAGTTATTCAGAAATGTATTAGTTGAGTTAGAAGAGATTATGAACGCTGGGCGTATCTTATGTAGTAT
>NZ_DXLG01000044.1 GCF_019414865.1 Veillonella sp. | reverse complement strand
ATTATCTTTCAATGATTGGGATTAAAGTACCAACACGTTTTGTCCTATAACCCAAGAACTTACTACCTTTTTTATTTCTATATATGTATATAGCTATACCCCATAATCAATTTGATAGACGATAATAATTTACTGTATTATCTATAACTATATCACTATTGAGTAGCTTTATTTCAGAACTACATTAGTAGCTCCTGCACCACCTTCATCATAGCCTGCCGTTTCAAAATGAGCTACATGCGGTAAGGTACGCAAATATTGATGTACACCTTCTCGTAATGCGCCAGTCCCCTTACCGTGAATAATGCGCACTTGATTAACACCACCAAGTAAAGCTTGGTCAATAAATCTACCAACAGAACCTGTCGCTTCATCTACCGTTTGTCCAAGAATATTGATTTCAGTACGAACCTCTTTTTGGCGTTGTACGGCAGAGCCACCCATACGCTTTCTAGTCTTAGGCATAGCTGCTTTTTGTTCCCGTTCAAGCTTATTTCCTTCTTCACGTGTAGTAGATTGTAATTCGCTAACCTTTACAGTAGCTGTTAGTCCATTAATATCTACATTCACACGATTGCCATTGATAGATAATACAGTACCTAAGGAACGTAAGGACGTAACATATACTGCTTGGCCTACCTTAATAGCATCTGCAGTCAAAGATTTACGATCATCATCTACTGGAGATTCTGGTATATGTACATTAGAGATACCCTTACGTGCAGCATTAATAGCAGATTGACGCTTATCCTTATTTATTTCAGAGAATTGCGATTTCAATTGCTTGATAATTGCTTCCCCTTCGACGCGTAAGCTACGTTTCATAGATTCTGCATCAGCTTGTGCTTTGGCTAAGATTTGTTTACGCTTTTCGTTAAACTGTTTCTTTTCCTTCTCTAACTGGCCACGCATGCGACGTGTTTCGTCCAGCTCTTTTTTTAAGGCTCTTTCACGTTCAGACGCTTTACGAAGTTGTTCATTCAAATCCGAAAGAACCTCTTCCATTTCATGGTTACCAAATTGAGATTTATACTCTGCCGCACGAGCTACGATATCTTTTGGCAAACCTAAGCGGGCCGCAATGCTCAATGCATGGCTGCTACCTGCTACACCGATATGAAGTCGATATGTTGGTTTTAAGGTGCGCTCATCAAACTCTACATGGCCATTTTCAATACCTTCCGTATGGTATGCATAATTTTTAAGCTCATTATAATGAGTACTTACCATCATAAGAGCGCCCTTTTTACGGAAGAATTCAAGGATCGATACGGCTAATGCACTACCTTCCTCTGGATCAGTACCAGAACCAAGCTCATCTAGTAATACCAAGTCATTAGGCCCACAATGTTTAATGATGGAAATCACTTGCGTCATATGAGCAGAGAACGTACTAAGGCTAGCCTCAATACTTTGTTCATCCCCAATATCGGCAAAGATATTTTGGAATATAGGCAACATTGAGCCGTGGTCTGCAGGAATAAATAGACCACATTGGTTCATTAAACTCAATAACCCTAATGTTTTAAGGGATACTGTTTTACCACCTGTATTAGAACCAGTAATCAATAAAATACGATACGATGTACCTAATTGAATATTGGTAGGCACTACCACATTCGGTGGGATTAATGGATGACGAGCTCTCATGAGATTGACAGTTCTATCAGTACTCAAGATGGCCGGTACACCCTTATAAGAAATAGCAAGGCTCGCCTTACCATATACAAATTCGATATGGGATACCTTTTCACAAGCATCCATCAAATCATTACTATGTTGTTTTACAAGGGCTGATAATTCACGGTAAATACGCAATACCTCTTGCTCTTCACCAATCAAAGCCTCTTGTAATTCATTATTTAGATTCACCAAGCGCATCGGTTCAATATAGAGTGTTTGACCCGTTGCAGAACGGTCGTGAATAAGACCATCAAAATATTGGCGATATTCCTGTTTTACAGGGATTACGTAGCGATTGTTACGCTGTGTAATGATCGTTTCTTGGAAATACTTCTGATTATCCTTGTCGTGTAAGATAGCTTGAATATCATTTTTGATCTTTTCCCGAGTTTTGATAATCGTATTTCTTAGGCTCGCCAACTTAGGAGATGCTGTATCAAGCAATTCCCCTTTTTCATCAAAGACGCGTTTAAAGCGATTTTCAATGCGATCTGTATTTGGCATATCCTGTACCCATAAGGATAGCAATGGATATTCCATATATTTCGTTCTAAAGAACTTTATCATGCGTTTATAAGCACCAATGGTTAAATAAATATCCCACAATGCTTCACGAGTAAGAACAAAGTCTTTACGACTCTTCTTACAGGACTCACGAATATCTCGCGTACCGCCTAACGGTTGTTCTACCTCAGTTTGCAAAGAACGCATGGCTTCTGCCGTTTCATCAAGGTTCTCTTGAATGGCTTTCGCATCTGTCATAGGTTCGATGTGCATGGCTAATTCTTTAGCAATGGTAGAACTACAATGTTGTTGTAATTGTTCTTTTATATGGTGAAAGTCTAATACATCTTCGTTAAACAATGTACTACCTCTTTTATAAAATACCTCTAAAATAGTGGCCCCTTGTAATAGGTGTATCATCCTTGCCTACACTTTTAGGAGGAGCTTCTTTTGTTCCATTTTGAATGGATACATAATCTGCTACGATAGTACGTAATCTCTTTGGATCCATATGACGTCCATCAATGCGCAAAATATGTAGCCCTTTTCGATGTAACTCTGGCACATAGGCGCGCATATCCATTTCATGACTATTCATGATGTGCATACGGCAATACGGATCCGTACGCAATGGGAACACTTCCCCTTTACGGTCCTTCAATGCGTAATCTTCCTTTACACACGGCATAGGGCAATTTTCTTTTTTACCAGTCCCTACAAAGCTAGCGATGGCACAGTATTCGGAAATCATCATTTCCGTATACCCATGAACCATAACCTCTAATGGCAAATTAGTAGATTTTTGTAAGTTAACTAGTTGCGTCAATGTTAACTCTAAGGATGGCGCTATGCTACTCATATTAAAGTCTTGCCATACTTGTAGTGCAGAGCCATTAAATATATTAAGACCTGTATCGGCTTCAATAGCACCTGTATACCCTAAGTCACGAAGCCACAATAACGCTTGAGGGACGTGAATAGAAATGCTATCTGGTTTCGCCTCAACTATGGCCTTGAGGGTATTCATATACGCCTTTACTTCATCATCTTTCACAACCCGAGGGGTAGCAAATACACAAAGTACTTTATGGTCTTTGCAAAGCTTAGCTACCTGCTCGTAGATGCTAAGTTCATAAGGCTTACGTTGTAAACGGTCACCACCGAAGATAATCTTCTTAGCGCCCCCTTCAATAGCAGCTTTTACAGAATCTAATTCATCAACGCGAGCACTCACCATAGGCTCAGAATATTGAACCTTACCCTTAGCAACCATAGATGACATATCTTGAGGTTCTATAGCCAGCTCAGCCCAAGCCGTTTCATGGTCTGTAATCAATAAATTTTCTAGTGATTCTACAGCATCTCGGCGCAATGCATTTAACACACTAGCTGGCCACATATAAGGTCCATCAGGAATAGACATAGAGCCAAGCGTAAACAATGTATTACCTAATCTACCTACTTGGTCTGTAACCTTCTCTAATGTAGTCGGTTTATTATTAGCATAAACCGGTTCAAACTCATTAGATACTGTCACAGTACGCCCATCATTTAATACAAAGGTAAGGTCTGTGCAAGGTTGTTCTCGGTCTGTATTAATAGATAGATAACCATGTACCTCTAATTTAGCACTGAAATCTTGTAAGCCTCGTTGCTTTTGAGATTTTGGCGTAGATGCTAAAAATACTTGCCCCGCTGCAAACCCTTCATCTGGTTTGCCTACAAAATGCTTTTCATCCACTAAGGACCAATTCTGATCGATTTGATAATACGTAATACTACCAGAATCTTGCATTACCTTTAAAAGTGATCCTTTTTCAATCGGTTCTGTTAGGAATAAATGAACTTGTCCCTTTTTGACCTCTGCTTTACCAATTAATTTGCCTTGATTATTTGGAGCTACAACAGTCATCATAGATTTCCCTACATGGTCTGTTAAGTAATCTGTAGAGAAGCCACGATTAAACCCAGACGCCAATGCATCGGCATCAGCAGCATCCATATGAGCTGTATCTAAAATATGACGATAGGTCCCAATGACTTGGCGCACATAGGAAACCTTTTTCATACGCCCTTCTACCTTAAAGGACGTAACACCAGCAGCTACGAGCTCATTCATATGCTCACTATAGTTAAGATCCTTTGGACTTAATAAATAGGCTTCGTGTTTAGGTAGCAAACTAGTACCAGAAGAATTCAATAGTTCATAAGGCAAACGGCAAGGTTGTGCGCAGGCACCACGGTTACCACTACGACCACCGATAAAGGAACTCATCAAGCATTGACCAGAATAGCACACACATAAGGCACCATGTACAAAGACTTCGATTTCAGCTGTACAGTTTTTACAAATATGTTCAATTTCAGGAAGGCTCAATTCACGAGCCAATACAACACGGGTAAAACCGAGGCTTTCATAAAAACGAACAGCATCTAATGTAGCCGCCGTCATCTGCGTACTGCCATGTAAGTGAAGTTTAGGAGCCACTCGTTGTGCCAATTTAGCAACTGCTAAATCTTGAACGATAATAGCATCCACACCGATGCGCTCTAAGTCCTTCAAATACGCCTCGAGATCCTTTAATTCGGAATCACCTATGAGGATATTTACGGTTACATATACGGACACATCCAAAATATGAGCCAAACGAATAGCCTCAGCCAGTTCTTCAATGCCAAAGTTTGCTGCATGAGCACGAGCATTAAAGCCTTTGCCACCAAGATAAATAGCATCAGCCCCAGATTCTAAAGCGGCTATAAAGTTTTCCATCGTACCGGCAGGAGCCAATAATTCCATGGATAATCCTTTCTACCTAACTAAAGGTATAACTATAGTACTAAAAGGGTTTACCATATGGTAAACCCTTTCAATATACTGCTTGAGATTAACGTAATCTGCAGTTAATTTCTGCTAATGCATCGATAATAGCTTGAATGTTACCATCAATATCTTCATCATTCAACGTGCCTTCCATAGAGCGGAATTGCAAGTTGTATGCAAGACTGCGGTAACCAGCTTCGATATGTTCACCTTCGTAAACGTCGAAGATAGATGCACTTTCTAAATATTCGCCACCATGCTCTTTAATGATAGATAAAATTTCACCACTAGATACGGACACAGGTGCCACAATAGCAAGGTCACGGCTAGTACCTGGGAATTTACTGAAAGATGTATAGCGGAATGCTGGAATCGTTAAGGATAATACTGCTTCCAAATCGATTTCAAACATGTATACTTTTCCTGGTAAATCAAAGTTTTTGCTCACTTGTGGATGTAATTCACCATATTGAGCAATCATTTTACCATCAACTACGTATTGAGCACTTACACCAGGGTGGAAGTAAGGTTCAGTGCCACGATTAATTTCATAGCCTTTAACACCTAGTTCAGCCAACAACGCATCTACGATACCTTTTACATCATAGAAATCTGTAGTGCGTTCTGCTTGATTCCAGCCAGCTTGGTTTGCTTTGCCCATCAAGATACCACAAGCCATAGGGCGTTCATGAGGTACCTCTGTCAAAGGCAATGCTTTTGGTTCATATACATTCGCTGTTTCAAACAACCAAAGATCCTTATTTTGTTGCGCAATATTGCGTTTCGCAGCTTCGATAACAGCTGGCACCAATGTAGTACGCATATAAGGGAATTCTTCGGAAATAGGATTCAAAATTGGAATGGCTGTATAACGGCTATCCCCTTCAGGAAGCATCATATTGGAAAGGCCATCTTTATGCATAAAGCTAAATGTAATGATTTGAGTCATACCCAATTTAGCTAACGTATGTGTTACCTCTTTCGTAAGAGCTTTCTTAGGCGTCATACCACCAGAGGACAATACGGCTACAGGAATTGTAGGAGCAATATTATCATAGTTATAAATACGAGCTACCTCTTCAGCGATATCAGGCATTACTGTTACGTCACCGCGCCATGTTGGAACGAGGGCAGATAATTGGTCCCCGTCTTCAGTTACAACGAATTCAAGGGCAGTCAAAATGCGAACCATTTCGTCTTTTTCAATGTTTGTACCCAAGTAATCGTTGATTTGTTTTGCTGTGAAAGTAACTGTATGTTGCTCTACAGGGTTCTTGTACAGATCGATAATGCCTACGTCAACTTTACAGGATGGGCAAATTTGTTGCAACAACTGTGCTGCTCTGTCGATAGCATAGGCAGTGTATTTATGGTTTACGCCACGTTCAAAACGTCCAGATGCTTCAGAACGCATACCAAGCGCTTTTGCAGTGCGGCGAATGGATGGTCCATTAAACACAGCAGCTTCAAGCATAACAGTAGTCGTTTCATTTGTTACTTCGCTATCAAAGCCACCCATGATACCAGCTACACCTACTGGGCGTTCTGCATCAGCAATAATAAGCATAGAGTCATTCAATTCACGTTCAGAACCATCAAGTGTAACAAGAACTTCACCATTTTTAGCACGTCTTGCCACTAGTTGATGACCTTTTACATGGTCATAGTCATAGGCATGCATAGGTTGACCAAGTTCTAACATAACATAGTTTGTTACGTCTACTACATTATTAATAGGACGAATACCGCTGTTACGCAAACGATTTTGCATCCACAATGGAGATGGCTCAACCTTTACATCTGTAACGATACGAGACATGAATCGTGTACAAAGATCATCAGCTTCAATAGATACAGATGCTTTGCCTTCAATGGACTCACCATTTTCGTTAACCATGATAACAGGGAATAAAGCTTTTTGATTTGTCATCATGCCGAATTCGCGGGATAAGCCAACCATGGAGAAGCAATCTGCACGGTTTGCAGTCAATTCAAATTCATACACTGTATCATTTAAGCCCAATACGTCTTTTACATCAAGGCCGATTGGTGTGCCTTCAGGAAAGATATAAATACCTTGTGCTTCTTCTGGCAATACTAAATCGCTGGAGATACCAAATTCTGCAACAGAACAGAACATGCCTTCAGATACTTCGCCGCGCAATTTACCTTTTTTAATTTCTGTTCCATCAGCTAAGCGAGATTTATGGTACGCTACAGGTACGATTTGACCTACCGCTACATTTGTTGCTGCTGTTACGATTTGTTTTGTAACAGGCTCACCTTCTTCAGTAAGGCATTCAACTTGACATACTTGTAATTTATCTGCATCTGGATGTTTCGTAATTTCTACGATTTTACCAGTATAAATTTTCTTAATGCCATTATCCATAGCAATGACATCTTCTACAGGAATCCCTGCTTGTGTTAATTCATCGGCCAATTCTTGAGCAGGACGATTCATATCCACAGGCACGTATTCGTTCATCCACTGTAAACTTGCTTTCATGAGTTCCTCCTAAAATTGTTCCAAGAATCGTACATCATCTTCAAAGAATAGACGTAAATCATTAATGCCATATAAAAGCATAGCAATACGTTCTACGCCCATACCAAAGGCAAAGCCTTTAACCTTTTCAGGATCGTACCCATTAATACGCAATACATCCGGATGAACCATACCGCATCCTAAGATTTCAAGCCAACCTGTATGAGAACATACACGGCAACCTTCACCACCACACATTACACAGGAAATATCTACTTCTGCAGATGGTTCTGTGAATGGGAAGAAGCTTGTACGGAAACGTACCTTTGTTTCATCCCCATACATATGACGCAAGAAGGACTCTAATGTGCCTTTCAAATCAGCAAATGTAATATGCTCATCGATGATGAGACCTTCCACTTGATGGAATACTGGGGAATGTGTTGCATCATAGTCCCAACGATAAACCTTACCAGGCGCAATCATACGGATTGGGCTGTTAGGTTCATGACGTTGCATTGTACGAGCTTGTACTGGAGATGTATGGGTACGCAATAAGAAGTTTTCTGTAATATAGAAGGAATCTTGCATATCACGTGCAGGATGGTCTTTAGGCAAGTTTAAGCATTCGAAGTTAAAGTAATCCTGTTCAATTTCTGGCCCCTCTTCAACGGTATACCCCATTTTCATGAAGAAGTCCTCAATCATTTCATTAACCTTAGTTAATGGATGGATATGACCAGCTTTTTGTGCACGACCAGGCAATGTAATATCGATACGTTCTTGTTCTAAACGAGCGTTTAACTCTGCCGTTTCCATACGAACTTTAACCGTATCAATTTCGGCTTCTAATGCTTCACGAACAGCATTAACGAGGGCGCCAGCCTTCGGGCGTTCTTCTGGAGATAATTTACCAAGACCTTTTAGTAATGCCGTTACCTCACCTTTTTTACCTAAATATTTAACGCGTATATCTTGCAGTGATTGTATATCTGTCAACCCTTTAATCGCATCAAGAGCTTCAGCCTTAATCCGTTGTAATTCTTCTTTCATTAAAGCATCCTCCTATATTTAAAAGTCTAAACTATATTATACCAAATCAGGGTTGTCTTCTTCAATAAAACGCCATGGTAATTCAGGTAATGGCTTCTCTTCTAGTACAAAAAATGTACCACGTGCTAAATGAACTAGTTCACCTAATTCATTATAGATACGTGCTGTCGCAACCATGGTTGTTTTACCACTGTGCTCTACATTAGCTACACCACGCAATACGGTACCACCCTTAACAGCTTTCACATAGTTACCATTAAGATCAATAGTGCTAACAGATTTGCCCAATGTGAAACAAGCGGTCCCCATTACACTATCTGCTAAACCAATACAAACGGCACCATGTAAATCCCCTCGGAAATTACAATACTCTGTATCATTTGTTTGTAAGGTCATTTCCGCATGACCTGGTTCAACTGCTGTAATTTCAGAATCTTTTACCCAAGAAAATGGATTCTGATTTCGTAATTCGTTGAAATATTCTAACAATGTTGTAGCCATAAGTTTCTCCATTCAATATACTTACCCGTAGATTAGGTAATCTACATATCCCGTTTATTACAAATTGCTTGCATGAAAATTTCATAAGTATATAGCACAAATTACATACAAGCATATAAAAATGGTGCGTTACATCATACATATTGTATCATGCAACGCACCATATGCGAATAACTCTATCTATTTATTAGTATGTTCTTAAAAATACAAACTTACAGTTTAAGACTATTCATAATGTAATGCATCAATTGGATTAAGTTTTGCCGCCTTGCGAGCTGGATAAATACCAAAGATCAAACCTATTGCCATAGAAAAGGCAAAAGACATTACAATAGTTGGTACAGATATAACCGTACTCATACCCGAAGCCATGCCAATCAGCTTAGATGAGCCTATGCCGAGTATAATCCCTATAATGCCCCCCATCAGACTGATAACAACAGCTTCGATAAGGAACTGTGTAACGATAACACTGTAAGTTGCGCCTAAAGCTTTACGTACCCCAATCTCTCGAGTACGTTCAGTTACGGATACGAGCATAATATTCATAATGCCAATACCACCAACAACGAGCGAGATAGCAGCTACAGCGCCAAGGAATAATGTTAACGTTCCTGTAGTTTCCTCCATAGTTTCCATGATGGAGTTCATGTTCTGAATATTGAAATCATCTAGATTAGTATCCTTGATCCCATGACGTACGCGCAATAGGTTTTCAATATCGGATTGTAATCGATCGATACCGTTTTCATCCTTACCTACTACGTAGATCATTCGAAGATAATCAACACCTTCTACCCGTTCCATGGCTGTAGTATACGGGATAATAACCATATCATCTTGGTCATTACCCATAGCACCACTGCCCTTACTATTAAGAACACCAATGATACGGAATGGAATATTTTTGACACGAATTTCAGCACCTACTGGATCTTCATCACCAAATAGATTCTTAACAACTGTTTTACCTACGACTGCAACGCGTTCACGATTCTGTACATTCTTTTCAGATAAGAAGCGACCGGATTTCATAGACCAATTGTTTACATCTAAATAGTTATAACTAACACCAGATACAGAAGTGGTCCAATTCTTATTTTGATAAATTACTACATACGAACCATTTGTCATCGGACTGGCAGCTTTTACACCATCTAGTTTTGCAATCGCTTCGTAATCAGAAACCTTTAAAGACTTCATAGAACCTGCAGAAGGTCGAACCCCTGGTGTGCGCGGTGCACCAGGCATAACCATCAATAAATTAGAACCTAGGCTAGAGATGGAGTTTTGGATATCTTGCTTTACACCATTACCAATAGATACTAAGGCAATTACGGCAGCTACACCAATGATGATGCCTAACATGGTTAAAATGGAACGCATTTTATTAGCAATGAGGGATGCCCATGCCATTAAGAAACTCTCTTTATACATGTGGCACCTCCTGTACAGGCGTCATATTGAGATTTTGAGAATCCTCTACAATCAAACCATCACGCAATACTACATTACGACTTGCATAGGTTGCAATTTCAGGTTCATGAGTAACGAGGATAATTGTACGCCCTTCATCATAGAGACCTCTAAAGATATTCATAACATCAATAGTCGACTTGGAGTCAAGGTTGCCTGTCGGTTCATCGGCCATGATGATAGCAGGATTATTCGCTAACGCGCGAGCTATGGCTACACGTTGACGCTGACCACCAGATAACTCAGATGGCAAGTGATCCATACGATCCCCAAGGCCAACAGAGGATAACAATGCAGCGGCACGTTCATTACGTGACTTTTTATCCATCCCTGCATAAATCATAGGGAGCGCCACATTCTCTAAAGCTGTCAATTTTGTTAATAAGTTAAAACTTTGGAATACAAAGCCTATTTGTTTGTTTCGTACAAAGGCCAATTCATCGTCGGATAAGGTTGCAACCTCATCGCCATTTAGGCGGTATGAACCTGTTGTTGGTCTATCTAAACAACCAAGTATGTTCATAAAGGTAGATTTACCAGAACCAGATGGACCCATAATAGACACAAATTCGCCTTTGTTGACCTGTAAATCGATGCCATGCAGAACAGGCACCGATAATTTACCATTTACATAGGTCTTCGTAATCCCTTGTATATCGATTACTGCTTGATTCATATTCACCTACTATTAGAACGGTCCACGGCTATTATTCTTAGGTGCTGTTACATCACCACTTACGATGATTTCATCACCTTCAGATAAACCTTTTAAAATTTGTACGTTAGTATCCCCAGTTACACCTGTAGAAACAGCTGTACGTACTGGTTGACCATCTTTAATAACATATACGTATTCACCTTGCTTATCTGTACGCACAGCAGTAAGCGGTACTACCAATGTGTTTTTAATATCTTCACCAAAGATGGTTGCACGAGCCGTCATAGATGGTAAGAAGTTGTTGGAAATATTTTCAGGAATTTGAACTTTTACAGTATAGTACACAACACTGTTGCTTGTAGCACCCATGTTACCTTTTGTACCTTTTGCGATTTCAGATACGTAGCCTGTGAAAGTTTCACCCGGTTTAGAGTCTACAGTAAATTCTACTTTAGCACCTTGTTTGATACTACCAATATCGGTTTCATCTACTGTTAAGTAAATTTCTAAGTTACTTAAATCTGCGATAGTAGCGATAATCATTTGTGTAGAAATACCGGTACTGATAGTTTGACCAGCTTTCAATGGAGTGCCTATAACAGTGCCAGACATTGGTGCTGTAATTGTAGCATCGCTTAAATCTGCTGCTGCGCGGTCATACGTAGATTTTGCACGTTCATAAGATGTTACAGAATCATCATAGGTTTGTTGAGCGATAGCATTTTGGTCTGCTAATGCTTTATAACGATTCATATCAAGTTCTGCCTTAGCTAATGCAGCCCGTGCATCATCTGCAGAGGCTTGTAATTGACGTGTATCAATATAAGCGATAACTTGACCAGCCGTAACTTGATCATTCTCTTTTACTAAAACTTTTTCAAGCTTACCAGCCACATTCGTAGAAACGTCTACATAATTTACAGGGTTAATAGTACCAGTTGCGCTAATACTAGTTTTTACATCACCCTTTTCTACCTTACCAGTAGTATATAAGTTTTGTGTTTGCTTAGAACCTTCGCTATGCATGTAGTAGTATGTACCACCACCAAGAACACAAAGAACAACAGCACCTGCAATAATGCGTTTACGATGCTTTTGCAAAAATTCTTTCATTATAATCTCCTTATATTAAAATGAAGATATTGGCACAACATGTATCGTTCCTAACAATACTATTAGTATTTTTAAATTATACAGTACCAATTACTTT
>NZ_DXLG01000043.1 GCF_019414865.1 Veillonella sp. | reverse complement strand
ATTTTATTGTAATTCATCCAATGTATCACGCAATTGTGACATTTCATCAAGAGCTTTTGCAACCCCTTTAATAACAGCATATCGCGGAGACTCAACTAAATAAGATGCAATACCAACAGAACGTGTAATAACACGATCTAAACCATCGATGAGAGCACCGCCACCTGTCAAAATGATACCATGATCATTAATGGCTGCTACAAGTTCTGGAGGTGTTTTTTCTAAAATCGATTTAATGCCTTCTAAAATATTCATCACTTGCGCCTCTAAGGCACGTTGAATTTCTAAGGAATTAACAGCAACCATCTTAGGTAGTCCAGAGCTGGCATCACGCCCTCTAACCTCTATAGTTCGTTCTTTAGCACGTCGATCTACGGTACCAATAGAAATCTTTATCTTTTCTGCTGTTAAAGGTCCAATAACAAGTCGCTTCTTACGACGTATATAGCGAATAATAGATTCATTGAAGGAATCTCCCCCAATGCGAAGGGATTCACTCACAACAACGCCAGTATCACAAAGAACGGCAATATCAGTAGTACCGCCACCTACATCGACAACCATAGCTCCAACTTGGTCAGCATCATTGAGACCTGTACCCATAGCAGCTGCTAATGGTTCCTCTATAAGAACAGTCTTTTTAGCGCCTGTTCTAAGTAAAGCCTCTAAAATAGCACGTTTTTCAACAGGCGTAATTCCAGATGGCACACATACGATAATACGCGTTTTCATCAATCTAGAAGCAGGCACAACAGAACGAATAAAGTATTTTAACATAAATTCGGTCATATCGTAATCTGCGATAACGCCCGCTTGAACAGGACGAATAACAGATATGCCTTTAGGTGTACGCCCAACCATAAAACGTGCAGCTTCACCTAACGCGAGAATATCTCCGGTTTTATCATCACGCGCAATATAGGCAGGCTCATCTAAGACTAGCCCTTTTCCTTTAGCAAAGATAAGAATGTTGGCAGTTCCCAAATCTATACCTAAGTCAAAATTCAATGAACGATTCAATCGTCCCATTAAATCGCCTACTTGTTCAGGACGAACTAAACGCTTTAATGTCATAGCAGGTGTAGTTTTCGCTATGGCAACAGTTTCACGATTACGACGCTCAACACGGCGCATTTTGGTGACTTTAACCATTGCTTCGCGCATATTGGAAGCCAAATGGCTAGCTTGCTTAGCTACGCCCTCTGAAAGCTTCGTAGACTTGCGTTTCGTTCTTCGTAATGCTTTGCGATTAGAACTAGTTTTAGCATTTTCAACCTTTGCAGCACCTAAGTTTTGTTGCTCGTTGTATAAAGCCGGCCCTTTTGAGCGCCGGCTTCGTTTCTTTTTATTCTGTTTTGGCTCTGTACTTTTATTCGTCAACCCGAACAATATCAGCACCTAACCTTTGCAATTTACCTACGAAATCATCATAACCACGATCGATATGATGTAGACGACCTACTTCAGTTCTACCTTCTGCAGTCAACGCAGCACAAACAAGAGCCGCACCTGCACGCAAGTCTGTAGCATTAACTACAGCACCATGTAAGCGTGGCATACCTTCGACAATCGCCTGACGATTGTCGATATCGATATGGGCACCCATTTTGCGAAGCTCTGCAACGTGCATGAAGCGATTTTCAAATACAGTTTCTGTTACAGTACTTGTACCTTCAGCGATTGTAGTAAGCGCCATAAATTGAGCTTGCATATCTGTTGGGAAGCCTGGGTATGGTAATGTTTTAATATCAACAGCTTTAATGCCTTTGCCAGTACTAATAACGCGAATACCATCAATTTCTTCCTCTACAGTAACGCCAGCTTCTTTTAACTTAGCTACTACTGGTTTCAAATGTTCTGGCAATGCATTTTCTACAAATACGTCACCACCAGCCATAGCAGCGGCAATCAAATATGTACCAGCTTCGATACGGTCAGGAATAACCGTATGAATTGCACCATGTAATTGAGGCACACCTTCAATGCGGATTACATTTGTACCAGCACCGCGAATATTAGCGCCCATTGCATTCAAGAATGTTGCTAAATCAACGATCTCAGGTTCTTCCGCAGCATTTTCGATAACAGTTTTACCTTCCGCCATGGAAGCTGCCATAATTACATTTTCTGTAGCCCCTACACTTGGGAAATCCAAGTAAATTTGAGTGCCTTTAAGGCCTTCTGGAGCATGAGCATATACATAATCTTCAGTAATTTCAATTTTAGCACCTAGTGCTTCGAATGCTTTTAGGTGAAGATCGATAGGACGTGCACCAATCGCACAACCACCTGGCATGGAGATTTTAGCCTCCCCTTTGCGCGCTAAAAGTGGCCCCATTACGAGGAAAGATGCACGCATTTTGCGTACAAGCTCATAAGGAGCTTCCGTAGCAGTCAATGTAGACGCATCGAAGATAATTTCATCATCTGCTTTATTACGAGTAATTTTAACCCCCAAAGACTCGATAACTTGGCAAATTGTACCTACATCTTCCAAATTTGGAATTTCAAGTAATTTACTAGGTGTTGATGCTAGCAAAGTACCGGCAATAATAGGGAGTACCGCATTTTTAGCACTACTAACACGTACACGGCCTTCCAACCGGTTGCCACCTTGAATGATTAGCTTTTCCAACAGAATTCCTCCTACACTTTATATCGATCATCTTGTATGAACTACAAGACGTTGTATTTATAACGTCATATACTAAATGTTATTATACTATTTTTCGATATATCTCATCAAGAGACTGTGAGAAAATACTGAGAAAAAAAGCCCCTCATTTTGAGGGGCCTAATTATTATTTTGCTTTTAAGGATTTTAGCTTTTCATCCATATGCACTGTATCTAAGAAACGAACAGTACCTGTTTTAGAACGCATTACGATAGTATGTGTACGCGCACCACCTGGGAAGTATTGAATAGCATTCAATAAGTTACCGCGAGTAATAGCAGTAGCCGCAAAGATAACATCATCTGTACGAACTAAATCATCCAATGTAAGTACTTGATTTACATCGGTAATGCCCATTTCATGACAACGGCGAATTTCTTCTTCTGTTTCTGGTTTCAAGCGCGCTTGCATATCGCCACCTACGCATTTCAAAGCAGCTGCAGCCAATACGCCTTCTGGTGCACCACCAGTACCAACAACCATGTGCACACCAGAACCTTCAATACAACATTCCATAGCTGGGTTAACATCACCATCAGAAATTAACATAATACGTGCACCAAGGTCACGAGCTTCTTTCATCAAGCCATGATGACGTTCACGATCTAGCATAACAAGTGTGATTTCATCGACATTGCGATTCATTTTTGCTGCTACATTTTTGATATTTTCAGTCAAAGATTTAGTAATATCAATAGCACCTGCACCACGAGGGCCAACGCAAAGTTTTTCCATATACATATCTGGTGCATGTAACAAGCCACCTTTTTCAGCAATAGCCATAACTGCAATCGCACCATTTTGGCCTTTTGCAATCAAGTTTGTGCCTTCAATTGGGTCAACTGCGATATCTACTTCTGGGCCACCAGCACCTACATGTTCACCAATGTAAAGCATAGGCGCTTCATCAATTTCGCCTTCACCGATAACTACTGTACCAGAAATACGAACAGAGTCAAATGCTTGACGCATTGCATCTACAGCAAGACCATCCGCTGCATCCTTTTGACCGCGACCAAGTAAACGACCACTGCGTAAAGCAGCCGCTTCAACGACACGAGCAAATTCCAAAGATAATGTACGATCCATAATAGGCCTCCTTATAAGTCCTGTGTGTATTGTAATATGACTCTTACATTGAGCCGAATACTTAACTTATTGATTAGCTTGTTTCCAATCTGCCATAAATTTTTCAAGCCCTGCATCCGTCAATGGATGTTTCATAGCTTGCATAAGTACTTTGAATGGCACTGTTGCAATATGAGCACCGGCTTTAGCACATTGTATGATATGCAATGGTGTTCTCACACTAGCTGCAATAATTTCAGTTTCAATACCATGAATAGCAAATATGTCTGCAATATCTTGAATTAATGTAAGGCCATCCATGCTGATATCATCAATGCGACCCACAAATGGGCTCACATAGGTAGCACCTGCACGGGCTGCCAATAAAGCTTGGTTAGCAGAGAAGATTAATGTTACATTTGTTTTAATACCTTCTTTGCTCAACACGGCAACAGCTTTAAGACCTTCTGGAGTCATAGGCACTTTAATAACTACATTGGAGCCTAATTTTACAAGCTCATGAGCTTCTGCAATCATGCCTTCTGCATCAGAAGCAATAACCTCTGCACTTACAGGACCTTCTACAAGATTTGCAATTTCAGAAATAACTTGTTTTAAGTCGCGTTTAGCTTTCACGATAAGGGATGGGTTAGTAGTCACACCATCGATAAAACCAAAAGCATATGCTTCTTTTATCTCATCAAATTCTGCGGTATCAATAAAGAACTTCATCAAATGCCCCCTCTTATTTTGCTGCCTTGATTACTTCTACGCCACCCATGTAAGGAACAAGTACCTTAGGAATTACAACAGAGCCATCAGCTTGTTGGTAATTTTCCAAGATAGCTGCTACTGTACGGCCCACAGCAAGACCAGAGCCATTTAATGTATGAAGGAATTCTGGTTTACCTTTAGGTCCACGACGGAATTTAATATTTGCACGACGAGCTTGGAAATCAGTCATATTGGAGCAAGAGGAAATTTCTCTGTACTTGCCTTGAGCTGGCATCCACACCTCTACGTCATATGTTTTAGCGGAACCAAAGCCAATATCACCTGTGCAAAGTGTAATGACACGGAATGGTAATTCCAATAAACGCAATACTTCTTCTGCATTATCAGTTAACTTTTCTAATTCTGCGTAAGAATCTTCAGGTTTAGCTAATTTAACCATTTCAACTTTGTTGAATTGATGTTGACGGATAAGACCACGCGTATCACGACCTGCAGAACCAGCTTCAGCACGGAAGCACGCTGTAAATGCAGTATAGTATTTTGGCAATTCCTCTTCGCTCAAGATTTCACCGCTATGATAATTAGTCAATGTAACCTCTGCTGTTGGGATCAAGAAGTATTCTGTATCCTCTACATGGTACATATCTTCAGCAAACTTAGGTAATTGACCAGTACCTGTCAAAGTCTCACGAGTTACCATATATGGAGTCATCATTTCAGTGTAGCCTTGTTTATCTACATGAAGATCAACCATGAAGTTAATAAGAGCACGTTCTAAACGAGCACCTAAACCTTTATATACTGTGAAACGAGCACCACTCATTTTACCAGCGCGATTGAAATCAAGGATATCAAGATTTTCACCTAAATCCCAATGAGCTTGTACATCAAAGTCAAATTGACGTGGTTCGCCCCATTTACGTTGTTCCACATTTTCATCTTCATCAGCGCCAACAGGAACAGATGCATCGCACATATTTGGCAACATCAAAGCCGCATCACGTAATTTAGCTTCTACATCGCGAATACGATTATCAAGCTCTGCAATATCATCGCCTACTTTTTTCATTTCTGCGATTTTATCATCCGCATTTTCTTTATTGCGTTTTAATTGGCTAATTTCTTCAGTTACGGAGTTACGAAGAGCTTTTAACTCCTCTACTTTACCAATCAACTGACGACGTTCATCATAAGCGGATACAAAGGTTTCCAAATCGCCTTTCGTGTGACGATTATCTAAGTTTTGTTGCACTAAATCAATATTTTCACGGACAAATTTCAAGTCTAACATACTATAAACCTCATCTTCCAACTATGCTACGAACAATATATTCAATACGTTTAAGTATACCATATATTGGTGTATTTATCATTAAATTATAAGCTATCTACTAGATTTCTAAGTAATTTTTATACTATTCATCATCATCTTCTCCTAGTAAATAATCTTTTGCCATCCATTTTCGGGTTCCCGTGAAAGAAATGGTTACCCATTTTTCCGTTGGGTTCCCTCCAATTTCCTGGTCAATTTCATTGCGAATCGCATCAATTTCAGCAATCGTTTGATATGGGAAGTTCTTTCGAACTAAAATATCAATTTCAATAATTCGAGTGTTCCCATATACTTGTACACTAGAAACGTAATCTTTGAAATTGTACTTTTCCATAAAACGATCCATGATTTCCTGCACTTCATTATGCAATGAAGTTGGTGCCCATCCCAATACTTGTTTTACGGATGGGATGATAATACGGAACGCTGACGGTATCATCTGTACAGCCAATACAATGAGAACAATTGGGTCAATATAAGTGGCCCAATCGGCATATTCAGTTCCTTCTAACATAATAGCCACTACGAAACTAATCAAGATAGCTGCTTCCAGTAACGCGTCAACATACCAACTCACATTATCAAATTTAATTAAGTTGGACTGTAAACTCTTGTTAATCCGTCGTACATACAAGTAATAGATTGTATCAGCTACGGTAAAGAAGATGGCATAATAAATGGCTGGTCCAAAATCTACATGACGGCCGCCCGATATAAGATCTGTAATGCCACTAGATAGAGCGTAAATTACAATTAGTAATATAAAGAAGCCTTCTACAGCGAGTACCAAAGGTTCAAACTGCCAATACCCAAATTGAAATCGCTTACTCGTTTCACGGGCTATTAACTTGGCCGTCATGAGCATCATGATCTTAATAACAACATCGACAAAAGAAAATACGCCATCTAATAAGACCGCGCTAGATCCTGTAACAATCCCCATTATAGTGCCACTTACTGCTACAAGGGCCATTAGCCCTACGGATTGCATAAGTAACTTCTGTTCTATAGAGCGCCTTGCCCCTAATATATCCATCAAGTACCCCACTTTCTTAATTTATATATCTTTTTATTATACACCAAGGGCATTGATGCGCAACACGAGGTCAAAATAAAACAGGTAGCTTGCATGCTATACAAGCCACCTGCCATAGATACTATTTAATTTTTCGCGTTGACACTACAATCACGGATCTATAATTACCCTTGAGGATTAGGTAATACCCGGCCCGCTACATAGCGCTCAACGATATGTCGATCATCACCAACATATAACCAACGCTCTAACCGCTCCTCTAAGGTGCGTTCATTCGGGTCAAATAGTGTTGTATCATCAATGATAAGGGCATCTAGGTCACAACCTTTTTCAAAGCTCCCCACCTTACCAAAGAGCTTACCACCACCCTTCGTAGCCATATAGAAGGCTTCACTTAATGTGAGGGGCGCATAATTTGAATTTACTTCCACCCATTTCATTTTGGATAATCCAATGGCTTCTGTAAGAACCTTTGCCATTGATACCATATGACCACCAGAAATATCAGAGCCTAAACCAATTGGTATATTCCGTTTCATTAGCTTACGAATTGGTGCAATACCACTTGATAGGTTTACATTAGAATATGGACAATGAGATACCATAGTTTGTGTTTCAGCCATACGCTCCATTTCTACATCACTTAAATGAATGCAATGAGCCATTACCGTTGGCATCCGCCCCATTAATTTATGTTCATAATACACATCTGTATAATTTGGTGACTCCGGATGTAAAGATGCAACCCAATCGATTTCTCCGTGATTTTCAGATAAATGGGATTGTATTGGTACCTTGTACTCTTCGGCCAATTTACCTAGCCCAGACATTAACTCACTTGTACAGGATGGTACAAACCGAGGAGTAATTATAGGTTTTACTAAAGGACCAAATGAAACTGATGCTTCTAACCAGTCTTTCGTATCTACTAAGGATTGACTTGTTTCTTCAATCAAGAAATCTGGACTATTACGGTCCATATTGACCTTCCCTACATAGGCAGATAATCCAGCTTTTTGTAAAAGTTCCATCAACACTAATGTGCTCTCTTTATGGATAGTGCCGAACAATATGCTTCTAGTAGTCCCATTGCGCCATAAGTCTTGTACAAAGGCACCATATACTAACCGTGCATAATCTAGATCACTAAACTTTGCCTCTTCAGGAAATGTATAGGTTTCTAACCAAGGTAAAAGTTCTTTATCCATCCCAAGGCCACGATTACAATACTGTGGAGCGTGTGCATGTGTATCTACAAAGCCAGGAATAATGAGATTATCACCATAATCAGTAACCTCATAATCCGCATAGGCTGGTGGAATACTTTCACCACAATATACGACTATACCATCTACGGCAATGATGTAGCCATGTTGAATCGATATAAATTCAGAAGGACGCGGTGTATATAAGATATTCCCTTTTAAAATAACTGTCGAATTCATATAACCTCCTCGCGTGATTAGAGCCCTAAAGTGCTAAGCTCATATAACACGCTAGATTTTCTTTTAATAGACTATGCTATATGATTCATAGTATATGCTATTTAAATAGCAAAGTGAATGATGAACGCCACAGTCATAATTTACATCTCATATTCTTTTTTTAATACATAGCCATATGCTTGTTTATGCCCATTCGATTGTTCAGTAATGTATACACCTTGTATTTCTGGTGCAAAGCCAGGCAACTGATTGATGCCTTCCTCTAAGGCTAAGAAGTAGTCACACGCAGTCTTAGACCACCGTTCTCCAGGTTGCACGCATAATACACCAGGTGGGTACGGTAGAGCGCCCTCAAGAGCAATGCGACCTTCCGCCTCGCGTAGCGGTACTAATTCCCCCTTGTTGCGTTGGAACTCAAAGTTTGCCTCTTGTGGATTCATGACATAGTCTGGGAAATATTCACGAGAAAATAAGCGTTGTTGTAAGAGGCTTACATTTCTAGACTTATAAAAATCATGCATTTCTTGACATAGCTGACGAATACTATAGCCTTTGTATGTATCTATATGACTATTGTAAATAGACGGCAATACCTCTTCCATCGGTGCATCCCGGTCTATGAGTTCTTCAAAGCGAACGAGTTCCTCCACGAGCTCATCCATCTTATACTTAGATTCTGCTGGTGTCATAAGGAATAAGATTGTATTTAAATCACATTTTTCAGGGATGATTCGATTTTCTCGTAAATAATTAGCAAGAATATTAGCAGGAATACCAAAGTCTTCATATTCTCCGGTCTCTACATTAATTCCTGGTGTAATCAGTTGGAACTTACAAGGATCGATAAAATACTGCCCCTTACCATACCCTTTAAATGAATGCCACTTTGCTTCTGGTTCAAAGGCAAAATAATTTACATCTTCCGCCATGACCTGTGTATTTCCGTCTTCCCATTTTTTACCATGCACCATAGGTGGTACTAACGGGCGGAGATATTTGCATTGCTCCAACACGGCTTTACGAGCCTCAATAGCAACTTTAACACACTCACGCCACAGTTTTTGTCCTAACTCACCTTCATGGATTTTCGCATTTACATCGAGAGATGCAAATAACGGATAAAATGGAGAGGTAGATGCATGCATCATAAAGGAATTATTAAAACGTTTATGATCTACATAACGGTCTTGCCCCTTTATATGACTATCCTTCTTATGAATTTGAGAGGTTTGTGAAAAGCCAGCTTGTTGCTTATGTACCGATTGAGTTACTAAAATCCCAGGATCATTTGGACCTAACTCTAATAATAGGGGACTACAATCTTTCATCATAGGAATAAATTGTTCATATCCCACCCACGCAGAGTCAAAGAAAATATAATCACAAAGATGACCAATTTTATCTACTACTTGGCGCGCATTGTAAATTGTACCATCATAGGTGCCTAATTGAATGACTGCCAGCCGAATAGGACGTTTAGCCTTTGCTTTTTCAGGAGATTTTTCACTGATGAGTTGGCGAATGTAACTTTCATCAAAGCAATGATCTAAAATACCGCCTATGGACCCAAAAGGATTACGTGCTGTTTCAAGATATATAGGCGTCGCACCAGACATAACAAGACCACCATGGCAGATGGATTTATGATTATTACGATCATATAAGATAATATCGCCCGGTGTTAAAAGAGCATTAAGTACTACCTTATTCGCAGAAGATGTACCATTCAACACAAAATAGGTCTTGTCAGCATTATAGACTTTCGCAGCATGCGCTTGCGCATCATAAGCATACCCTTCATGAATTAAAAGATCTCCTAATTTTACATCTGCATTACAAAGGTCCGCTCTAAATATATTCTCTCCAAAGAAATTGTAGAAGGCGCGACCTATAGGATGTTTATAGAAGAACTGACCACCTTGATGTCCAGGGCAATCAAATTGCGAATTTTGATCGCCTACATAATCAGATAAAGCCTTGAAAAATGGTGGTAAAATAGAATCTTCATAGCTTGCTACAAGCTTTTCTATCTCTGATTTGCAGTCGTCCATATTTGTAGAGGCAAACTCTATAATAGATGTAATGCGGTCCTTATAAAAAGATATATCCTTAGATTCATCAAATCTTAGGAGAATAACAGGTATACCAAAGGTATGAATTTGATTATTATTGATACGCTCTAAGTCACAATCACCAATGACAACAGCACCAACATCTATAAAATCTGTATCACAAACAGGAACACATATACGACCCTCTAAAGAGCCAATTTTGGATTGTACGGAATCAGATAAAGCAACCTTTAAATGTTTCACAGCCTCCTCCTTTCGTAACTATGAATCACACTCGATATATAATCAAGACATATGGAATAAAACATAGTATAAAAACATATATCGAATAAAAAGACTCCCTACTCAAAGAATAGGGAGCCTTTTAGTTTTAGATTATTCAGCTGCTTCTTCTTCAGCTTCAATATGCTTAGGAGCTTCTGGTTTCATCAATGGGAACAATAATACATCGCGGATGGATGCAGAGTCTGTTAAGAACATAACTAGACGGTCAATACCAACACCTAAACCAGCTGTTGGAGGTAAACCGTATTCAAGAGCTGTAACGAAGTCTTCATCCATACGGTGAGCTTCATCATCACCTGCTTCACGTTCTTTCAATTGATCCAAGAAACGTTGTTTTTGGTCGATTGGGTCATTTAACTCGGAGAAGCCATTTGCCAATTCACGGCCATAAATGAATGCTTCAAAACGTTCTGTAGCCAAAGGATTTTCACGACTTGCTTTAGCAAGTGGAGAAATTTCTTTTGGATGACCATATACGATAGTTGGTTGAATCAAGTTTTCTTCTACATAATCTTCAAAGCAAAGATTTAAGATTTTACCAATACCATCATTTTCTGTGTATTCTACATTTAAGCGATCTGCAATAGCACGAGCTTCTTCTACAGTTGTGACTGCATCAAAGTCTTCACCAGTGTATTTTTTTACACCTTCAGCCATTGTGATACGATTCCAAGGTGGAGTCAAATTGATTTCTGTACCTTGGTATGTAATTTCTTGTGTACCGAGAACTTCTTGAGCACAGTAGGACACGAGGTTTTCTGTTAAGCGAATTGCATCCTCTACATCGCCATAAGCTTGGTAGGATTCAATAGTAGTGAATTCTGGGTTATGACGATTATCGATACCTTCGTTACGGAAACAACGGTTCATTTCGAATACGCGGTCCATACCACCAACGATCAAGCGTTTGAGGTACAATTCTGGTGCAATACGCATGTAAATATCGATATCAAGCGCATTGTGGTGAGTGATGAATGGACGTGCAGCAGCACCACCAGGGATAGCATGCATCATTGGTGTTTCTACTTCCATAAAGCCATCACGCATCATGTATTCGCGAATCTTAGCAACGATTTGAGAGCGTTTTACAAATGTATCACGCACTTCAGGATTTACAATTAAATCAACATAACGTTGACGGTAACGAAGTTCTGTATCCTTTAAACCATGCCATTTTTCTGGTAATGGACGTAAAGATTTGGATAACAAAGTTAATTTGTTAACTTTAATTGTAACTTCTCCTGTATGAGTTTTAAATACGTGACCTTCAACACCGATAATATCACCGATATCAAGCATTTTTACGTATTTATAAGCATCTTCACCCAATACATCTTTACGGAAATATACTTGAATATCGCCGGATTTATCACGCATATTCGCAAATGCTGTTTTACCATGGGAACGGATTGTCATCAAACGGCCTGCAATAACTACAGGTTGACCGTCATATTTCAAGAAGAAGTCATCTTTAATGTCTTTTGCATTATCTTTTACAACAAAACGTTGACCAAATGGATAGATACCATCCGCTTCGTATTCAGCCAATTTGTCGCGGCGAATTTGCATTTGCTCATTCAGCTCTTCTTGTACATTTTTAATTTCTTCACTCATGTTATCGCCTCTTCGTCAGTAAATGTAAATTATTGGATTGCTAACACTTTGAATGTAACAGGACCATCTGGTGTGGAAACTTCTACTTCATCACCTTTACGTTTGCCCAAAATAGCTTTACCTACAGGAGATTCGTTAGAGATACGATTGTTAAATGGATCCGCTTCAGAGGAACCAACGATAACATATTCTAATTCATCATTGTACATTGTATCTAATACAGTTACTTTGCTACCTACGGATACAACATCACCTTTTACGGATTCGTCGATGATTTTCGCAGTGTTAATTTTATTTTCAAGCTCTACAATATGACCTTCGATGAAAGCTTGTTCATTTTTTGCATCGTCATATTCAGAGTTTTCACTGATATCGCCATATTCAATAGCAGTCTTAATACGTTCAGACACTTCAATACGACGTACAGATTTATAATACGTTAATTCTTCTTCTAATTTCTTTAAACCTTCGGCGGTAAGTAATGTTTCTTTTACGTCTGCCATGGGTACCCCACTC
>NZ_DXLG01000042.1 GCF_019414865.1 Veillonella sp. | reverse complement strand
ATATAGGTTCTAAAGCCTTATAACCATAGATTGTTTTTGTAAGAGACTTTAAATTATTACCAAATTTATTAATCGGAGTAGATGCATCTGTTAAAGGCACCTCTAAATTAAATACATTTAAATCAGATTCCTTTAGAAGTCCCAGTAACTCCTTACCAACCAAAGCCTCTCCATTACCAGATTCAAATAATTTTCTATTTATATCCGTTGGGACAAAATCAGCCCCGATGTACAGTTTCAAGGTGTAACCACTCTCCCAATTCATAATCTTTTGTCATAGGACGAAACTTTTCTAATCCTGCACCGGGGAAGAACGTTAACTCTCCAATATAAAGTCGTCCCTTTATTTCATAGAAATCAACACGTAAAAATGGGCAGTCTTTACTAAGTTCAGCAGCCAATCTTAGCATTTCTTCATATGTTTCAGGCCTTGTAAACTCAGTTGATACCGGCGGATAATGGCCAAAATGAATGCCCATAGGTTTCCAATCGATATCGTAAAAATTCATACGCGTTCCTGTTTTAGAAAAGCGGTCAGAACATACTACAGTCAACTTTGGTTTACCATGGAAGCAATACATTTTATAATCTAAGATTTCATTGCTACCTAACTCAGATAAATATTCCTCTGCTATAATCCGACGAGGAACATCTTTATAAGGCCACTCTCTGGCTATACGCGAATAATCCCGTTGTAAGGATGTACTTAATTTAGCTTTAGCGGCTTCTCGATCAAGGGATGACTTATCTTTACAAATAACGATGCCCCCACTATCATGTGTACATTTCAAAACAAATTGATTAGGTAATGCATCAAAGTCTATATCCTCTACAGAATCCCAAACAGCAAGTGTGCGAATTATATATTGTTCACCCACCCGTTGAGCAATAAAGTTCTTAGCTTCATCTTTATCAACCATTACAGTTTGTATAGGGTCTCTGTAATTAACCTTTAGCCATTGTAACTTTTCGCTAAAAGTTTTAGGATTCTCTAAATCTAGAGGATAGCCCATGTATTTTGGGAATACTTTCTTTAAAAACTCTTCATCAGATAAAGAATCATAATAACCTAATTTGATTAATACTCTTGTGCGATAGTAAGGTTTTGTTAAAAAGGACATGCCAACTTTACATAACTTGCTGAGCTTCATTTTTACGTCCTTTCCGGATCAATTGCACCTCTAAATAAAACATCATCATATAAAAATATGTACTCTTACTTTCATAAGACACCATCCCCATATCCATGACGATTTGAGAAAGGAATAAAATGAGCACCATTACGTATTCATTGCTATGAAAATTTCGATAACGAATTAAGTTATAAGCTATATACACATACATTGAGTAATACGCCAATAAGCCGATTACCCCTGTACCCGCTAATAGTTCAATATAATTATTATGTAAATAATAATTCTCTTTACCATATAAAAAATAGGTAAGTACAGATGGATTATTTACCCCCACCCCAGTGATGGGCGATTGATAAAATAAATCCCACCCTATATCAACCAAGGCTAAACGAATAATGGTAGATGAGTCACCACCAGTACCGGAGAAAGCATCCACCATACTCGACATACGATCCAGAACCTCTGAAAACATAGGCAATTGTAAGACTGCAATACCAACTAACGTAAGAGCCAATAAGGACCCTATAATTTTCACAATAGAATTTACTACATTGGCACTACGTAAACTTTTAAATACAAATAGTAATACTGTACCAACAACAACAAATACTAAAGCTTTACGACTACCAGTAGCTGCTAGAATACCCAATGTAGGTAAGGCTATAATATTCCACCAACGAGGTCGATCGTATAACATGTAATACAATGTCATAACGATAGCATTGGCACCTAATAAACCTACAGTATTCGCATTTAATGCATCATTTGCAATTCGTGCAGAAGATGACAAAACCGTAATAAAGTAATCTAAGCCATAGAAATATACCGTATAAAAACAAACTATATAACCGGTCCACATACCAATTTTTAATAATGTGTCCACCGATGTTTTATCTTGATAACACATGTATAAAATGATAAGCATAAAGAATATCTTGACGATATCAAAGCTTCGGCTAAATGCCACTGATGGCTCTATAGCATTAATAGTACTCAGATAACAGGCTCCAATAAAGAGGAGCATATAACCATGCATCCAGGTAAGCCTAAATTTAATAACTCCCTGCTCTCGTATGAGATAAAAAATAATAAGTCCAAATAGGCATACAAATAATACATAGGCACCATAATTCGCATCGCCAAGGGCAAAGGAAATGGTCAACGACAACACTAAAAAAATTAGAGTTATGAACCATATCATGCGGTCAGCAATAGCCGTTATATTTAACTTCAATGGTTCTCCTCCTTACAACTCATAAAACATCTAACCAACGTTTAGCAATTTTACATAGTGGGAATTTATCACGCACCTTGATAGCTTCCTGTGAAAGTTTTGCTGCTAATGCAGGGTCTTTCAGAATACTACGCATAGCTTCATACATGGCCTTTGTATCTCCTACAGGTACCAAGATTCCATTTTCTCCACTATTTATTACCATACGAGCACCACCTACTGGACAGTCTGTAACTACAGCAGGCAAGCCCATGCCAAGTGCTTCTAACATAGAGTTTGAAATACCTTCAAAATCAGATGATGAAACATACATAGAACAAGGTGCAACCTTCTCTAAAATATTACTAGCAAAGCCAGGTAATAAAATACGATTCTCTAAATTGAGCACTTTAATTTGAGCACGTAGTTCATCCTCTAAAACACCTTGGCCATAAATGACAAGTTTATACTCTGGAAACTCATCTGCCAGCATACTAAAAGCATTAATCATCATAGGCAAATTCTTTTGAGGATGTAATCGACAGGCCGTAACAATTGTCTTCTCACGTTCCCCTTCTATTGGTGGTGGCAGTTTACCATTAATAGGATTTGGAATGATAACACCACGCTTTTGTACAGATTCAGGGAAATATGAACGAGCATCCTCAGTTTGGAATACTAACGCATCAGCAAATCTAAAGGCAAAATTACGCAACGCTTGTTGATGCCAACCAATAGGCACCTTACGCGGATTATTTCGCTCCGAAAAGACGATGCGATTCTTAACAAACCAAGAGCTAATGGCGAGAATAAAGCTCGATGCCGACAAAAACGATAAGCATGTTGCGTTAGGTCTTGTCTTCAAAATCTTGATCAGCTCTTTAATTTCCTGAATAAAGCGAATTACTTTATTAGAGCTTGTAGTATGAATCTTAATTTGTTCAATACCATCCTCTAAAGCATATTCATTACCATAACGATTAGGGCTTGTTTGGATAACCGTAATATGGTGACCATCATGCACCCACTGACGAGCTAACTCTGTTAAAATACGTTCAGCCCCATCATTACCGAGGGAGATGGTAACAATAATTATTTCCTTTTTCATAAGCCTTCCTCTTGGATATATTCTGCAAGTCTTACATAGGCTTGTGCCATTGACACTTTAGGCTGCCAACCTAAAGATTTCAACTTCTTAGAGCTTAAGAACATGTGAACTGTCGGTGCGTATCCCAAACCCTGTATATCTTCTGGAATGTCAAAAATCACTTCGCTCTTATCATGACTTACATGAGTTGCTACCAAATGTGCAATACTTGCTATAGAGCGAGTTTCCTCATCATGACAAATATTATATGCTTCACCAGCTTCGCCATCTTTCATGAGGGTTAAAATGCCCGTTAATGCATCAGTAATGTAACAATAGTTCGACATGGAGTCACCTTTTGTATGAAGAATAATGTTTTCATTTCGTAGAGCACTCTTAGTAAACTGCATGAATACACGATTATCAGATACAGGAACACCTGGTCCAAAAGTTTGAGCAAGTCTAGCTATAACAGCAGGAACTCCAAATTCTATAGCATAGGACTTACAATAACACTCACATAATCTCTTACTTTCAGAATAAGAACTGCGAATATTTAAATGATCTAAATACCCTAATCGTTCTTCTGTCATCACTTGTCCAGATTCATAGGGTACACCATACTGTTCCATACTCGATAAGTACACAAGTTTTTTTACTGTTTTATGACGACCTAATTCAAGCATAGCTTCCGTACCATGAATAGATGTACGAATAGTTTCTACTGGATGCTCCATAAAGAATTTAGATTGTGTTGGTGCAGCACCATGTAAGATATAGTCACAAGGTACGTCAATAGATTCTAAAGTACCATCAATAAGTGTAATGGAATCATTATCTAAGTAGTTACCTAATATAGCCTGTGCTTTATCATGACTTCGTACATGACCTATTACCTTTATGTCCAAGTTAAAAGTCTCATTGGCAAGTATAAGCAATTTTATAAACATAGAGCCAATAAGTCCCGTCGCACCTGTCACAAGAATGCGCTGATGGCGGAGGAATTCAAAGTACTCTTTGTCTTGTAGTAAAGCTGTTAACTCGCGTTTAATAACGGAATTACTCATCTTGTAATCCTCCTAATTCACGGTTTTTAATAATACCTGTGAACATATAATAATCAGAAGGTGTAGTAATCTTTATATTTTCTGTCTCCCCTAATACTGGATACAAGGTGTATCCATAATGCATCATCATGGATGCAGAATCGATAAAATCATGGATGCCTTCTGCTTTTGCTCGATCATGAACCGATAGAATATCATCTAGTTTAAAGCTTTGAGGTGCTTTTGCCATAAGGCATTCACTACGATTTAAAATTCGGTTTATAGAACCATTATCTGTAACCATAACGGTTTCAATAGCAGGTGTAACCGTAATAGCAGAACCCTTTGTTTCTACAGATTCAATATTTCTCTCTATTGTTGCCTTATCCACAAGTGGTCTAACACCATCGTGAATCAATACGGTAACCTCTTCATTAGGAAATAATCGTTTTGCCTCTGTCAATCCATTATATTGAGAGTCTAAAGCACTGTCTCCACCTGGAACAATGGATACAATTTTTTGTAAACCAGCATCTTTGATGAGGTTTTTAGTATGATCAATCCACTCTGCTTTGCAAGCTAAAACAATACCGTCAATAGAGTCGGTTTGTTCAAACACATCTAGGGTTTGAATCAAAATAGGTCTACCGTTCCATTCTAGAAACTGTTTTGGCGTCTTGCTGTTATTCATACGAGCACCTACGCCACCCGCAAAGATTACTGCTATTCGTTTCATAGGCCCTCCTTAAGGTTGAGCTTCGTTCTTGGCATAATGTATGCCTCTATACTCCTTGTAAGGTGTATGTAAATCAGCAAACACAGCATCATGTTTTGCTACACGCTGTTCTACTGGTGGTAATTGCATATAGTCGCCCCAAATGAGACGTAAATATCTTTCATACCCTTTCATAACAGGTATTTGATGACCTTCAAAGTCTTTATATACAACAGAAGCAAAGTCTTCTCGAGGATGACGCAACTTCATGCCTTTTAAACTACCAATTAACTCAGTACACTCCTTGCTCGTATTAAAATCATATTTGGTCATTTGCTTTTCTGCAAAGCGCCATATATGGTAACGTAATGACTGACTAGAGAATACCTTGTAAATACATCCTGCCAATGCACGATACATCGGTCCTTTATTATCCGGTAAACGTTGTGCATTAAAAAGTGCAAAGGTCATGGCCCACATAAGTTGTAAAGTACGGCTAATTTTTCCTGGTGCACATCCATCAATAGGCATAATTTCAAGAGCCAAACCATGACAAATATCTTCATGCATACTATGACGATTAATAAATGTCGTGTTGTTATCTCGAATAGAAGCACCCGCATCATGATAAATATGATTTCGATCAGTTCGACAATAAGTATACCGTTCTGTATCTGCATATTTAGGCCATAATTCAGCTAATTTTTCATAATCGGGACGTGGCATAAATAAATCTAAATCATCATCCCAAGGGATGAAACCATTATGACGTATAGCCCCAATGAGACCACCGCCACATAGGTAAAAGCGCAAATTATGTTTGTCACAAAACTCTTTAAAGTACAGCAACATAGCAAGCTCTTTTTCTTGTATTTCCTTTGTCATAGATGTACTCATAGGGACCTCTTTCAACGTAATACAGCTAGTACTGTATCAACCATCGTTTTAATATCTTGTAAAAAGGAAAACTCTTTAATACTCTTTAAGTTCCAAGCCATCTTGCCTGGTAAAACCTCATTAATGTAAACATCATCAACATTTTTAGCATTTTGTAAAAGTTGATCTTCGTCTTTATAGGCAATGCTTGCCACACTAGTAACACCAGCTGGCAATAATAAAGTCGCCTTCATTTCATTGGTGTAGGCCGCCACATAGCGAGGCACCTCTGGTCTTGTACCAACAAAGCTCATATCTCCTAATAGGATATTAATTAGCTGAGGCAATTCATCAAGACGACAGCTACGAAGCATGTTGCCTACCTTTGTAACGCGCATATCATTCTGTGATGTCACCTGAGCACCTAATGATTCCGCATTTTTTACCATGGTACGAAATTTATAGATACCAAAGGTACGACCATATTGCGTCACCCGAGTTTGGCGGAAGAAGACCTCCCCTTCGCTATCTCGTTTAATCATGATGGCTAACACCAAAAATACAGGACTTAATACAATGAGCATACCAGCGGCTATAACACGGTCAAATATGCTTTTACAAAGAAGGCTTGTTCGTCTTTGATTCAATATTTCAAAATATGGACGCACCTCTTCACACTGCAACTCTTGTGGTAGATCGTAAAAGTTTTTTACTAACATTCGGTAATAATCCTTTTAAATGTTTCAATGATATATTGCACTTCTTCATTCGTTAGCAATGTATGAAGAGGCAATGTGATTTCATTTTTAAATTGATTATAAGCATTTGGATAATCATCAATGGTAAATCCTAAATTCTTATAAGCCGTATACATAGGAATTGGCTTATAGTGAACATTGGTTGCAATACCAGCTTCAGCCATAGCCTCAATTACCTTATTACGGTATTCAGCATCTTGACCATCTAATCGTACTAAATATAAGTGGCCACTACTTTGATGCTCATCAGTATAATGATGTAACAATGTAACAGGTAAATCTTTAAAACCTGCATCATAAGCTACGATGATTTCCTTACGTCGTGCTAACAGTTTTGGGTATCTTTCTAATTGAGCCAAACCAATAGCCGCCATAATATCGGTCATATTACATTTATAATATGTACCCTTAATATCGTATTCCCATGCACCAGCCTTTGTCTTAGCAAGGGCGTCCTTATCTTGTCCATGCAAAGATAATAATTGGAATTGCTTATAAATGACTTCATCATCAATACCATCTATATGTCGCCATGTAGCACAGCCCCCTTCGGCAGTCGTAAAGTTCTTTACTGCGTGGAAGGAAAAACTACTAAAATCAGCTACATTGCCAGTTGGTATACCTTTGTATGAAGCACCAAAGGAATGGGCACAGTCCGCAACGATAGGAATATGTGCCAATGCTTTTTGAATATCATTGGCAGGTGTAAATAGCGATTTCTTTTCGTTTACAATAGAGCGTAAACGGTCATAATCACAAGGTACCCCTGCAATATCTACAGGAATGATTGCCTTTGTTTTTGGTGTAATAGCACGAGCGACAGCATCATAATCCATCTCAAATGAATCTTTTTGGGTATCTACAAGAACTAGTGTAGCCCCTACATGAACAACAGGACTTGCACTAGCAGTATAAGAATAGGCACTTGTAATTACTTCATCGCCAGGTCCAATACCTAATACTCGAAGGGACATCTCAAGCGCTGCGGTAGCAGAGTTTAAACAAACAGCTTTAGGTGTACCTAATTGTGCCGCAATCTTTTTTTCTAATTCTTTAGTACGCGGTCCAGTTGTAATCCAACCACTCTTTAAGGCTTCAACAACTTCATTGATTTCTAACTCTGTAATATCAGGAGGGGAAAAATTAATTTTCATATACATCACCTCATTACTTTCTGTACCTTATCGATACGCTTGATTTATCTAATGGAATATATATTAAATTATTGACTACACATCAATGACGATAGAACCTAATAAAGGAATTCCAACTTGAGTAAGTCGTTTCTTAGCTTCTATTAAATCTTTAGGACTTGCTACTTCATTTTTAACAACAAGCATGACACCATCAGATTTTTCAGCTAATACAATGGCATCCGTAACATCTAATACTGGTGGTGTATCAATGATAACTACATCATATTCGTCGCGGATATAATCCCAAATTGTAGATAATTTACTAGAATCAACTACCTCTGAAGGATGGCTAACTACTTCACCAGCAGTAAGCACATCTAAATGAGGAACAATATTGCGATGAATCGTCAAGTCTTCATCCATAATAACTGCATTAGTAAGACCTTTATTTTGCACGTTGAATGCTACATGCTGAACTGGATTACGTAAATTACCATCTACCAAAAGAACTTTGTTATTATTCTTCGATAAAGCTAATGCCGTATTAGCCGCTACCTCAGATGTTCCTTCTCCACTAGTGGCAGCGGTGATACAAATGATCTTACATTTATGTTGATTACATACGTATTGTAAATTGCTACGCAATGTACGATATGCTTCTACAAGTGGTGTATCACCACGCTCATTAGAAATTAGTCTAATCATATTAACCTCTCACTTTACGCCACAATGCTACAATACGATTGCTTGGTTCTTCATATTCCTTTTCTTCATGATTTGGAATGACACCTAAATTTTCAATGCCAAGAATATCATTGATTTCTTGTACCGATTGAACCTTGCGGTTGCAGAAGAACTGACCCAATGTGTAAAGGCAGCCTAGGATAATACCCAAAATTGCAGAGCCTAATAAAATAAGGATTTTACGAGGTGCAATAGCCTTTTCTGGTAATGTAGGAGCATCTACAATTTGAACTTCATTTGGTACCATTACTTCAGCTACTTTAGCTTCTTCCAAACGCTTAGATAGCATTTCGTAAATGTCTTGGGCTACATCAACATCACGTTTTGCCTGGATATAGCCACGTTCTTTTTCAGGCAAACCTTTCATAGCCTCCTCATTTTCTTTATCAAGTTCAGCTAATGTAGATTCTTTACCTTGTGCTACAGCTAAAGCCGCTTCATTTTTGAATTTATCTGCTAACAAACCTTGCTGTGCAGAGTTACTAGATGGAGCTTGTTGAGATGCAATAGCATTAATTTCAGCATTTAAACCACTCTTAGCTTCTTCGATTTGTTGGTTAATCTCTTTCATTGCCGGATGCTCATCAGTATATTTACCAACATAAGAGGCCTTACGAGATTCTAAGTCAGCTAATTGTCCTTTATATGCTTGAACAGTTGCACTATCAGCAATACTTTTACCTGCAGAGCCTAATTGCTCATTAATACTACCTAAAGCTGCTTGCGCCGTTTCCAAATCCAATTGGTTTTGAGCTTTCTCACGATCAATAAGGGTAATCTTATCTGTTAGCCCCTTCATTTGATCCGCCGTGGAATATACCTTATTGTCCACTTGGAATTGTTGTAATTTCTTTTCTGCTTGACCCAATTCTTCTTTTGCAGTTACCACACGTTTTTGTAAAAATTCGCGTGTCGTCCGTTGCTCAACATGGGAAATATCTGCCAAGCGCTTTAAGAATGTATCAATTAATAATTGATTAGCCTCTTGTGCTTGTTCTGGACTTTTACCAGTTACACTAACTTGTAATAATTCAGTTTCTTTATATGGTTTTGTTTCAATACGTGTTTTAACAAACTCTTCGTATGTAGGTGCTTTACCTGTTCCTTCTGGATCTTCAATCGCTGCAATAACAGGTTCTACAACATTACGACTCTTTAAAATTTCAGCATCTGTATTCATCAATTGACGCGCCATAGAGTCAGAGTAACCATTAGTACTTGATAAAACAGAATTACTTAATCCTTGAGATTGTTTAATGCGCAACATAGATGTAGATTGATATGTAGATGGTGCTAGGAAAGCATATGCACCACCCAATACTATACATGCTACCGTAATATTGATAATCTTACGACGTCGTTTAACGAGGACTCTACCGACCTCTTTTAAATCAATAATTTGTTCCACCCATATACCCCTTTCTGTGAAAGTATACAAACAACAGGGTCTCTCCCTCTTAGGAATAGTTACTGTATATCTCCCTCTCACGTAGACTACAGCTCTAAATAAATGATTGTAACTAAATTGTTATACATTATGATTTGGATGATATGTAGGAACGATGTCTTGTAATACATTGATTACATCCAAGTCAGATTTACATGTTTCAAAGCGATCAATTTCACGGCTTAACCATTCTTGATTTACATCTTCTAAGGCAGCTTCAAAGATTTTCTTATGTGTAGTTGTATTAGTACCTTCTTCAGCAGTTAATAATTCTTCATATAGCTTTTCACCTGGACGCAAACCAGTAAATTCAATGCGAATATCTTTATCAGGCTCAAATCCAGAAAGACGAATCATATTTTTCGCTAAATCAACAATTTTTACTGGTTCACCCATATCTAATAAGAACACTTCACCACCATTTCCCATTGCACCAGCTTGTAATACAAGTTGGCTTGCTTCTGGAATAGTCATAAAGTAACGAGTCATTTCAGGATCTGTAACTGTTACAGGTCCACCAGCTTCAATTTGTTTGCGGAATAATGGAATAACAGAGCCGCGACTACCAAGAACATTACCAAAGCGAACGGTAATAAACTTTGTATCGTACTTGTGATTCATACCAAGTACAACCTTTTCTGCCACCCGTTTCGTAGCCCCCATAACACTTGTTGGATTTACTGCTTTATCTGTGGAAATCATAACGAAGCGCTCAACACCATGTGCGCCTGCTACATCTGCCACATTACGAGTGCCATAAATATTATTTAACACCGCTGCAATCGGTTGGATTTCCATAAGCGGTACATGTTTATGAGCTGCTGCATGGAATACTACATCTGGTTCATAATCGGTAAAGATTTGGTCTAACTGATTTTTATCTCGAATATCAGCAATAATGGGAACCAATGTACCTTCAGGCACAATTGAACGCAACTCTTGGTGAATAAGATAAATACTATTTTCACCATGACCTAGTAACAATAGTTTTTTAGGTCTTACCCGTAATACTTGCCGACAAATTTCAGAGCCAATAGAACCACCTGCGCCCGTAACAAGAACGACTTTATCTTTCAAATATGGTTCTACTTTTGATGTGTCTAGATGAATCTCATCACGTTCCAATAAATCTTCAATGGAAATAGGATGCAAATGAGATACTAAAACCTCATCATCTAATAATTGGTACATCCCAGGTAATGTATTGATTTTACATTTTAGAGGTGAGCAGATTTCCATAATTTCTCGAATAACATCACGTTTTACCGATGGCATAGCAATGATAATTTCTTCAACCTTATATCTTGCTACAAGCATTGGAATATCTTCACGATTCCCTAAAATTCTAAAACCATTCATCAACCGGTTATGTTTATACATATCATCATCAACAAAGCCAATAATACGTCTTGAACGCTTATGATACCGTTCAATTTCACGAGCTATAATTGCACCAGCATCACCAGCACCTATAATGAGTGTATTTACTTGGCCACTTTCACCATCATCCCCATTACTATAGTGAAGCGCCACATAATGTAGCAACATACGTCCCATACCTACTGCACCAGTTGTAAGGAACCAAGTAATAAAATAGATTGATCTTGGTAATGATTTACCAAATACAAACATAGAGGAGTAAAAGATTGCTGTACCTACTGTCGTAGCGACAAATACTGCCAATACCTCTCGCATCCCTGCATAACGCCAAATACGCGTGTACAAATGCATAAGCAAGAACATCAACATATACGAAATAAGCAATATTGGCAATGCGTCTACCATTTGGTCAATATATCGAGGTTCAATATAGCCATCAAATCTAATAAATAAACTAATGAAAGCAACAATAACAATCGTCGCAATATCGGCAATAAACAGTATGGCTGGTAATAAATATGAACGCAAAAGAACGCCCCCTTATATGTGAGATAAACCCTATCCTTAATCCTTACCGATACGTGATACCATGTATGCACTAGTCAAAATTGGAACAATATCACGAGCAAAGTTAATACGACTATTTTTAGTCAAGTAAAGAACATCCCCTTCTCGCATAATATAGTTTTCGGACATATCTCCAGTTTGTAACATGCGATTTAAATTAATAGGAATTGGTTTTTCAGGATTGTCTTGATGAATTAAGTAAATTTTCTTTTTAGCTGTATCCCAGTTAAAGCTACCAGCAGCACCAATCGCATCAATAACAGTACTAGACTTAGTCAATGTATAAGCACCAGGCTTATTAATCTCACCGAATACGTACACCCGGACTCCTCCGAGTTTTGTAACATTTACAGTAATATCCGGATTAATAATGTACCGAGATAAACCTTGCTGCAATTGGGCGGTAAACTCATCGACAGTTAAACCATCTGCTTTTACTGGTCCTACCATAGGGAATGATACATATCCGTCAGGACGCACAGTATACATAATATCGTTACCATTACGTGTACCTAGATCTGCTTGTTGTACAACTTGAATAGTTAGTTCATCACCTTGTCGTAGACGATACTCTTTATCAGAGCTCACTACAGATGCACTAGTTTCTAGTGGTGTGTGTCCTTCAGTTTGTAATATTTTAGAATCGTAAGACTGTTCAGTTGTTACATTAACAGGTGCAGCCATGGATGTTGTTGTGGCACATAAGAATGCGGCCATCATCATATACTGTTTTTTATTCATATTTTACCTCTTTGATTTACATTCAACTCACTCAATACAACACTTTATTTTTTTAGAATTATTAATCCTAAAAAATCGGTTAAGTTATTTTATCATTATTTTAAACTTTCTTCCATAAACACAGACCGTTCTG
>NZ_DXLG01000041.1:4926-13388 GCF_019414865.1 Veillonella sp. | reverse complement strand
ATTTCAAACATGACAACTCATCCATCGGTAATATTGATGGATGAGTCATAATAATCAATTAGTTACGTTCTTTGATTTCGATTTTAATAGAATTGAAGAATTCTTCGAATGGTACGGAACCTAATTCGTCACCGCCGTGTTTACGAACGTTAACTGTGCCTTCTTCAACTTCTTTATCGCCTACCACAAGCATGTATGGAACTTTTGCCATTTGTGCTTGGCGGATTTTGTAGCCAATTTTTTCGCTACGATCATCCACTTCTACACGTACATAGTCGCGATGCATTTGTTTTGCCAATTCTTTAGCATATTCAACATGTTTTTCAGAGATAGGCAAGATTTTAACTTGTACAGGAGCCATCCATGTTGGGAACGCACCTGCATAGTGTTCAGTTAAGATACCGATAAAACGTTCCATGGAGCCGAAGCATGCACGGTGAATCATGATAGGACGATGTTTTTGACCATCTTCGCCAACATATTCGATTTGGAAACGTTCAGGCAAGTTCATATCCAATTGGATAGTACCACATTGCCATGTACGGCCTAAGGAATCTTCGATATGGTAGTCAAGTTTAGGGCCGTAGAATGCGCCGTCGCCAGGGTTGATTACATAAGGAATACCTTTTGCTTCAATAGCATTGCGCAATGCTTCTGTAGCAGCTTCCCAAATGGCATCGTCACCCATTGCATTGTCTGGTTTAGTAGACAATTCAACATGGTATTTCAAACCAAATTGGCTATAAATGCGGTCGAACAATTCGATAACTTTCATCAATTCAGATTGCATTTGATCTGGCAACATGAATACGTGAGCATCGTCTTGTGTGAATGCACGTACACGGAATAAGCCGTGTAAAGCACCGGACAATTCATGACGGTGAACTAAACCAAGTTCAGCGTAACGCAATGGGAAGTCACGGTAGGAATGCATTTCGTTTTGGTAAACCAAGATACCGCCTGGGCAGTTCATTGGTTTAATTGCATATTCTTCATCATCAATGATTGTAGTGTACATATTTTCACGGTAATGGAACCAGTGACCAGATGTTTCCCACAATTGTTTATTTAAAATGATTGGTGTGCGAATTTCTTCGTAATCGAATTCATGGTGAACTTCACGCCAGAAGTTTTCCAATTCGTTGCGAAGTGCCATCCCTTTTGGTAAGAAGAATGGGAATCCAGGGCCTTCTTCTTTGATAACGAACAAGCCTAGTTCTTTACCAAGTTTACGATGGTCGCGTTTAGCTGCTTCTTCAAGCAAGTGAAGGTATGCATCAAGTTCTTCTTTCTTTTCAAATGCTGTACCGTAAATACGTTGCAACATTTTATTCTTTTCATCGCCGCGCCAGTATGCACCTGCAATGCTTTGTAATTTGAAAGCTTTTACCTTGCCAGTGGATGCCACGTGAGGACCTGCACAAAGATCGATGAAGTCGCCTTGCGCATAGCAAGAGATAACAGCATCTTCAGGAAGATCTTCGATCAATTCTACCTTGTAGTCTTCGTTTTTGGATTTGAAGAACTCGATAGCTTCTTGACGAGACATTACAGATTTAGTGATAGGCAAGTTTTCTTTTACAATACGGCTCATTTCCTTTTCGATTTTACCCAAATCTTCAGGAGTCAAAGTATGTTCCATATCGATATCATAGTAGAAACCTTTATCGATAGCAGGCCCGATAGCCAATTTAGCTTCAGGCCATAAGCGTTTAACCGCTTGAGCCAAAATATGAGAAGCTGTGTGACGCAAAGTATGTTTACCACCATCTTCTTCGAATGTTAAGAAAGCTACTTCAGAACCATCTACGAGTTCTTCGCGAAGGTCTGTTAATTCACCATTTACATTAGCAGCTAGTACTTTTTTAGCCAAGCTGTTAGATAATTGTTTTACTGCTTCCCCAAGAGTAGTGCCAGCAGCGTATTCCTTTGCACTACCATCAGGTAAAATGATTTTTACATCTGCCATTTTAATTTCCTCCAATTATTATCTAGGATAGACTGGATTTTTGTAATAAAAAAAGACCCTCTATCCCTACAAAACAAGGGACGAAGATCATTCGCGGTTCCACCCTAGTTAACTACCTATACGAATATATGTGTATAGTTAATTCACTTCATTAAGCCCGATAACGGTGGCGGCCGTATTTGCCTACTTAGGTTCGACAAATCAGTTTAAAGGGGGTAACTCTGATATATGTGTAAGGCATTTCCAGCATCAGCCTCTCTCTGGTACACAGGGATATGAGAATCATGTCCTTTGCATAACTTTTACTAGATTATAGTATCATAGAGAATTAAAAAATTCAATACAGTTTATCTGTAAATTTCACAAAAGCTATAAATTAAAGAAACGCTTTCAAACACACCATATAAAAACGGCCCGATATAACTGATATGTACCCCCTTTACGGGTTGTCCATTAAAAGGGGTACATATGAAACTCGAGCCGTTTATTAAGATTATCATATATACGCTAACTAATGTAGCTCTACTACAGCTCACTGTACATGAGCTAGATTATTAGCGTTTGAAGTTTGTAGATAACATAGCACCAATTACTTTTTCCAATTTGCTATTGGAAAGATCTGGGCCTTTGTAAAGTGTTAAGAGTACATCGTTAGAGTTATCTTGTTTAGATACCATCATAACACCACTACCACGAGCACCGTTATCATCGTAATCTTTTGCTACGATAACGAGGTTCAAATAATGATCCTTCATATATGTGTACACTTTACTTGTACGTGCAGAGGAACCAATCATTTTCGCCATGCTCATACCACGGTTGAATACGATTGTATTTGCATTATGTGGATTTGCCGCTAATTGTTGTTTCTCCTCTTCATTAAGAGGCATAAGGTTTACCATGAGGGAGTCACCCATTTTACCACGGAACATAGCTGGCATTGTTTCCCGTACATCTTCAGGAATACCTGTATCAGCAGTCAATTTTAATTCCTTAGGAACAGTCATGTATAGAACGCCCTTGCTGTTTCGGCCTACCTCTGTTGTACTGAGGTCTACAGCGCTAAGCATAATGGAATCTTTAATAGTTGCTACTTGATTTGCCAATGGCTTTTCAGGAATGCCACGGCTTGCCAATTGTACGTCACCAGATTTAGTTTTTTTCAAGGTTTCTACATTCCAGTTACCACCTTTTTTGTCAGCATCGCTAGCCTCTGTGAAAGCATTCGCCCCATCTTTTGTGCCTACATACACGTAAGTTTGAGCTGGGATAATTGTATCTGGCGCACCAGTTTTATTGAACGCTGCACCATATACAACATTAGGAATCACAGTGGAGCCAACTTGTAAATTATTGTTAGTTTGGCTTTCCACATCAAAGTTGATATTACCCGTGAAGGTCATATCAGGACCATGATTGATGACTACTACATCCCCTGCTTGAGGAATAATAACAGGGCCTACAGGACCTGCCATAGCTACGCCTGCCATAGATATACTTAGACAAGCTGTTAATAATGCACGTTTCAACATAGATTGTTTCATAGATATACTCTCATTTCTCTACTAGGTCTAAACAGTTTGATGTAATGATAAAAATATTATATTAATCCTCGATAGTGACATAGTCCGATAGACTACTTAATAATTCAATAGCCAAGGGCCGTGTTGAAGGTGTACACCTTAGCATACAGCGTCCATTTACATCAATAGATGTCATAACCCCTAAGTATTCATAGCCTTCAATGATGCGATTGATATAGTTCGTATGCTTCGGTTCAAGATGAAAGTACACATACGCCTCTTCCCCAGAGGTTGCTAAATCTGGTACATCAGTAAATGCACCGATAGATTTACTCGGTTCTAAAGATGTACCACTCATAAGTCCTCCTACACATCATTACTATAAAATGTAAATGCTATACATGTTGCTAGTATAGGCATCCATTAGATATGTTTGTCGTTAATATACTACCTACTAAGCTTCTTTTGGTTTGCACTCACGGCGCATCATAGAATACGGCTCAAGTGGTGTATCCATGTAGATACGCACTTTCATTTGCGCATGAGGCGCTACGTCGATTGGATTACCATCTTCGTCTGTCATTTTTTCAATTACAGTTTCCACAAGTTCACCTTTAGGTTGGCAGAATTCTACTTTATCGCCTACCTTGAAGTTATTGCGCTGTTCAAGATCAACGTATTTTTCTTCTTCGTTGTAGCCCATAACTAAACCGATGAAATCATGGCTTTGTGTATTGGTAGATTTACCATAGTTTTGAGCTGTTTCATCAGGACGACCTTCTGCAAAACCATCTGTATATGGACGGTGAGAAATCTTTTCTAATTCTGCAATCCATTCTGGACGAACATACCAGTCTTTGCCTTCTTTAAGATATGTATCGATAGCTGTACGGTATACCTTTGCTACTGTTGCACAATAGTGAACGGATTTCATACGGCCTTCAATTTTAAGGCTATCAATACCAGCTTCATATAAATCAGGAATGCGGTGAATCAAGCACAAGTCTTTAGAGTTAAAGATATATGTGCCATGTTCATCTTCTTCAATTGGATAATATTCACCAGGTCGGTTGGATTCAACAAGGGAATATTTCCAACGGCAAGATTGAGAACATTGACCGCGGTTCGCATCACGGTTGCCTGTCATGTAGTTAGACAATAGACAACGACCAGAGTAAGAAATACACATGGAGCCATGTACGAAGGATTCGATTTCGATATCTACATTATCCTTCATTTCTTTAAGGTCTGCTAAGGATACTTCGCGAGCCGCTACGACGCGTGTAGCACCCAGTTCTTTCCACATTTGCACTGTATGCCAGTTTGTTGTAGATGCTTGTGTACTTACGTGAAGCTCAAGGCCTGGAGCCACGCGTTTAGCAAGGCTAAAGATACCCATATCGGCTACGATGATCGCATCAACGCCGATACTTTCAAGGAATTTCAAATAATCCTCTAAACCTTCAAAGTCCTCATTATGAGGAATGATATTACATGTTACATGGATTTTTTTACCATGAGCATGTACGAATTCTACAGCTTCCTTTAATTCCTCGTCGGAGAAATTAGAGTTACCTGCGCGCAAGCCAAAACGTTTGCCTGCACAATATACGGCATCCGCACCGTAGCGAATAGCCATTTTAAGCTTGTCCATATTACCGGCTGGACAAAGCAATTCCATAAAATGTTCTGCCATTATTTGTTGTGCCCTTTCCACACACTCACACTCATACCATCACCCATTGGATAGATGGTGGTGTTAAACAATTCTTTATTTTCAACATACGTTAAGTATTCTTTTAACCGTTTTACGATAGTTTTAAACCGTTTTGGCGGCTCCTTATCGCCTCTTACATAGCCTCTAAAAAGTACATTGTCTGCAAGGATAACGCCTCCTTCTTTCACATGAGGCAAAATGAGTTCTAATTGTTTAAGATATTGTCCTTTGGGACCATCTAAAAATACTAGATCATATTCACCGGTGAGTTCCGTTAAGACTTGAGACGCATCGCCTTTCAGCAATGTAATTGTATCGGCATAATCAGATTGGTTAATATAATATTTCGCCATTTCGTGACGCACATCATCTAGTTCAATAGATGTAATATGTCCCTCCTCTTCGTCGAGTAGCGGAGCCATCAACAAAGCAGAGTACCCAATGGCGGTGCCCACCTCTAACACAGAGGTGGGCCGGTACAAACCTATTAATTCTTCAAAGAGATGAACCTCAGATTCTCGTAGAATCGGTACACCATTAATCATCGCGTAAATACGCTGTTCATTTAAAATATCATTTAATGTCATGAAAGTAGATTCAATCTCCTACATTATTTATTGCTATTACCACTAGGAATTACCACCGTAGAACGATCCACAGATTCAGCTGGCTTTACTTCAATATGAGGTACTTGTTGTGTACTTGGTACAACATTTTGCATAGATTCTGGAGCAGGTGTTGTAGTTGGCACATAAGAGTTAGAACTAGATGATTGAGTTGCTGGTGCAGATTGTGCTGGTGCTTGTGGAGCTGGTGTTGGTGCTGGAATTTCAGCAGCTGGAACCGTTGTTGGTGTATATTTGTACGTAGGTTCCACATTAACATATTGAGAATCTGCTTCCACCGCTTCTTCAGAGCTGTAATTGTAGTTAGGCTCTGTCGTTGCCACAGCCACGTCATAGTTAGGACCAGCTTGTACTGCTGCCTCTGTATTAGAGGATGTAGCCGTATCATTACCATAGATTTTATGAACTTCCGCTAAATGTTCTTCATATGTTTTAGAGAAGTGGTTATGTCCATCTTTATCTGCTACAAAGTATAAATAATCTGTATCTTCAGAATGCAAAACTGCATCTAATGCTTTTTTACCAGGGTTCGCAATTGGACCAGGTGGCAAGCCTTTAGATACGTATGTATTATACGGGCTTTGCAATTGCGTATCACCAATAGTTACATCTTCTTTTGCATAACCAAGTACATAGGAAATTGTCGCATCAGATTGCAATGGAATACCATGGGCTAACCGTTTTTTAAATACCCCTGCAATTGTTGGACGATCTGCATCAAACAAAGATTCACGTTCAACAATGGATGCCAATGTTACAAAGTCATGAATACTCATGTGTTGAGCTTGAATTTGTTTCTTCACAGCCGGTGTGAGGTAACGATTCATTTCGTCAGCCATCATTTGAATCACTTCACGTGGCGTTGCACCTACTGGAATTTCATAAGTACTTGGGAATAAGAAGCCCTCTACCGGATATGTAGCAGGTCTTGTACCTTTCATATATGGATATGGTACAAAGGTCTTTGCTTCTGCTAAGAAATCCTTTGCCTTCATAATTTGATTTTTTTCAAGAACGATAGCTATATCACCAACTGTGTATCCTTCAGGAATTGTAACACGAATAGATTCTACATGACCTTCTTGTAATAAAGAAATGAGTTCGCGCACAGTTACCTTGTTAGGAATTTGGTAGTGACCAGTTTGAAGTTTATCATTGGTGCCGCTCAAATATAACCAAAGCTTAAAGCCTTGTGTGGAACGAATAAGACCTCGTTCATAGAGCATGTCTGCAATTTCAGTGCCAGTCTGACCTTTTTCGATGACAAGTACTTGTGTACCATCATCTTGAGCAAAGGTGTTTGGCACTAAATAAATCGCTCCCAAACCACCTGCGATGATTAATACGCCTACAATAATAAGGATTAAAATGTATCTTAAGGCTTTTCTCACGACGTTGAGTTCCTTTCTGTAACATAACAGTATTTATCATCTTATTATACCATAAAGTCCATATTTCCCCTATATAAAAGGACATTATCATATTATGGGGCCCTTAATAAATAGCAAATAAAAATAGCGTATTATCCAAAGACAATACGCTATTTTTATAAAGAAGACGACTACTCGCCATCTTCCATTTCTTCATACAATTTTACTAGAGTCTCAAAAACTTCATCTTCTTCATCTAAAGGTACGTATACTTCTACGCCTTCTTCATTTTTTTCGATGCTAGCCAAGATCATGTATGTGTCATCTTGACCTTCGTGGTCTGCCTCTTCGTCTTGTACATGTACAAGAACTGCATACTCACGACCTTCATGGTTTAGAACAACATCTTCTGTGAAGTATTGTTTATTGCCGTTTTCGTCTTCGAATTCTAAATAATACACTTCACCTTCAAAGTTTTGGTCAACCATTGGAAACCCTCCTTGTGGAAAAAAAGATTTATTTATTGAACTGCAAGCGATCTAAGTATCCTTGCAAAATTACAACCGCTGCCATTTTATCAATAACGGATTTACGCTTTTTACGACTTACGTCAGCTGCAATGAGTTGCCGTTCAGCCATAACCGTAGATAACCGCTCATCCCAATATGAAACAGGTAAATCGATGACTTCTTTCATCTTTTCAACGAATTCTTCAGTCTTTTCAGCTCGTTCACCTTTTGTACCATTCATATTCTTCGGCATACCTACTACAAGCTCATGTACTTCATATTCAGCAATGAGTTCTTGTAAGCGATTAAAATCTTTTTCAAGAGATGTTCTACGAATGGTTTCAATACCTTGTGCTGTCATGAGCAGTGCATCACTACAGGCAATACCGATAGTACGGCTGCCCACATCTAATGACATAATTCTCATTATAGTTGTTTTGCCTTTGCGTATTCTTTCAACAATTCCTCAATCAAGTCATCCCGCTCTAAACGACGGATATCAGAACGTGCATTATTATAGCTTGTAATGTACGCTGGATCTCCAGAAATAAGATACCCTAAGATTTGATTGATTGGATTGTAACCTTTTTCTTGAATAGATTGATAAACACGAGTAAGAACCTCTTCAGCTGTCATCGGTTCATCGTCTACTTTACGGAATAACATAGTTTCATCAGAAACCTTCATCGTATCCCTCCTTTTTATTACATTGGCAGGTTTCACTGTAAAAGTGAAACCTCGCCTACTA
>NZ_DXLG01000041.1:0-4916 GCF_019414865.1 Veillonella sp. | reverse complement strand
CTACAAAGTCAGTAACTTTTTATGCATCATAAAATTTTTCTATAACAGATACAAGTATAATTATAAAATTATATGCCTATTGTAACATAGATGTTAAAGCTTCACCACCAGCTTTTAATGCTTCCACCAATTTAGCTGGTTCTTTACCACCTGCTTGAGCCATATCTGGACGGCCACCGCCATTACCACCAGCTACTTGAGCTGCTGCTTTTACGATGTTACCAGCTTTTGCACCTTTAGCAACAACGTCTTTAGATACTTTACATACAAAGTTAACCTTATCGTCACCCATAGCAGCACCTACGAGCACTACGCCAGAACCAGCCAATTTATCAAGGCCCATATCAGCTAGGTCACGTAATTCATCAATAGAGGAAGCTTTTACAGCAGCCGCTACAAATGCTACATCGCCAATCATAACTTTACCAGCAATGATATCTGCCGCACCAGCTGCAGAAACCTCTTTGCGAATTTGTTCTAATTCTTTAGCAGTTTCTTTTGCTTCTGCCAATACTTGATGTAAACGTTCTTCTACTTGAGGTGCTTTAGTTTTAAGTTCGCCTGCCATACGTTCGATAGTCAAGCGATCATGTTTTGCTGCATCAAGAGCTGCGCGACCTGTAATTGCTTCAATACGACGTACACCAGAGCCGATACCCGCTTCAGATGTTAAGCGGAATGAACTAATGAAAGCTGTATTACCCACATGAGAACCGCCACATAATTCAACGGAGAAACCAGGAACCTCTACAACGCGAACTACATCGCCATATTTATCGCCAAAGAGCGCCATCGCACCTTTCGCTTTTGCTTCGTCCATGGACATTTCAGCAATAGCTAAATCTGTAGCTTTTAAAATCTCTTCATTTACAAGAGCTTCAATTTGATCAAGTTCCTCTTGTGTTACAGGAGAGAAGTGAGTGAAGTCGAAACGCAAGTAATCTGGAGTTACTAAGGAACCAGCTTGGTTAACATGCTCGCCTAGAACCTTTTTCAATGCTGCATGTAACAAGTGTGTTGCTGTATGGTTACGAGCCATAGCAGCACGGCGATTTGTATCTACTTCAAGCGCTACATCATCGCCCTCGGAAATGGAACCTTCCACAACAGTACCGATATGGTATACAGTGCCTTCAGGTAAACGTTTTGTATTATGAACCTCTACCTTACCCATTGGGCCAACGATAAAGCCTGTATCACCTAATTGACCGCCCCCTTCAGCGTGGAATGGTGTGGTGCGTACGATAACAGTAATTTCATCGCCATCAGCAGCTGTTTGTAAACGTTCAGAGCCTTTGCCGATCATTAATACGGAAGAAGCAGTTACAGCTTCATCTTCAAGAAGCTCTTCGTCTTTCAAGAATGTGATGTCAGGTGTTGCTACCTTAGCATCTTCTTTTACACGAGCTTCACGAGCGCGTTCACGTTGTTCCTTCATAGCTGCTTCAAAACCTTCATGGTCGATTGTAAAGCCGCGTTCAGAAGCGATTTCTTCTGTTAATTCCCAAGGGAATCCGTATGTATCATATAGTTTGAATACTTCTGTACCAGGCACAACAGTTGCTTTTTCAGCAGCAAGTGTATCAATCAAAGAATTCAACAATTCAAGACCTTGTTCCAAGGTTTGGTTGAATCGTTCTTCTTCGTTTTGTACAACCCGTTTAACGAAGTCTTGTTTCTCAGCAATGGATTTAATACCAGGGCCAAGAATATCTACCACTACATCAATAAGTGGTGTTAAGAAGATACCTTCAATACCAAGTAAACGGCCATGACGTACAGCACGACGTAAAATACGACGCAATACGTAACCACGACCTTCGTTAGATGGCAATACGCCATCAGAAATTAATGCAGTGACAGCACGAGCATGGTCAGCGATAACCTTTAAAGAAACATCAGTATTTGGATTTTCGTTATATGTAACACCAGCGCGTTTAGCTGTAGCTTCAATAATTGGGAAAATCAAATCTGTTTCAAAGTTTGTTTTACAACCTTGTAATACGGAAGCCAATCGTTCAAGGCCAGCGCCGGTATCGATGTTTTTATGTTGCAATGGTTCATAAGAACCATCTGGCATTTTATTAAATTGAGTGAATACTAAGTTCCAGATTTCAAGATAGCGATCGCAGTCACAACCTGGTGCACAGTTAGGATCATCACAACCATGTTCAGGACCTTGGTCGAAGAAGATTTCACTATCAGGACCACATGGGCCTTCACCGATTTCCCAGAAGTTATCTTCAAGGCGTGTAATATGACTTTCTTCTACACCACAATCATTGTGCCATGTATCATATGCTTCTTGGTCATCTGGATATACAGTAACATACAATCTATTTTTATCGAGTTTAATAACTTCAGTTAAGAACTCCCACGCCCAGTGAATTGCTTCTTTTTTAAAGTAGTCACCAAAGGAGAAGTTGCCAAGCATTTCAAAGAATGTATGGTGACGAGCTGTGCGACCTACGTTTTCAAGGTCACCTGTACGCATACATTTTTGGCTTGTTGTAATACGATGACAAGGAGGTACCAATTTACCTGTAAAGAAAGGCTTTAATGGCGCCATACCTGCCCCAATCAATAATAGAGATGGATCGTTTTCTGGTATAAGAGAAAAACTATCTAATTTTAAATGTCCTTTGCTTTCAAAAAACTGCAAGTATGCTTGACGCAGTTCATTACCCTTCATGTGTATATTCCTCCTAAAATTATTTACTCTTCATTATATCGTAAAAACGACATAAAATCTATTAAAAACATTGAGATTATGCGGAATTTACCGACTTTCACAATAGCAAATACAAGGATAAAATTTAATAATTCTAGAAATGAGAAAAAGAGGTTATACAAATCAACAGAACATAATTGATTCGTATAGCCTCTTTTAAAGCTAATATGTATTGGTTTATACAACGCGTTTTGCGCCGATATAGCGTTCACCCCAATAGCCAGTATCAAGATCTGCTACTGCTACACCACGACTGGAAGTGGCGCTGATGAACTTGCCATCACCAATGTAAATACCGGAGTGAGATGGACCTGGTTCATATGTTTCAAAGAATACCAAATCCCCTGCTTTTAAGTTTGCACGAGAAACCTCAACACCTACGTTATATTGTTCATCTGCTAAACGTGGTAAAGAAATACCTTGTTTTGCAAATACATATTTAACGTAACCAGAGCAGTCAAAACCACTTGGTGTAGTACCACCAAATACATATGGAACACCGCGGTATTTGTCTGCTTCCGCCAAGATAGCATGAATACTATTTGGTGTTTCGTTTTTCGTAATATTATTTAATTTAATATTTTTGCCAGTAATGGATTGACCAGCAACACGACGAGATGTCGCATTGTTGTTTGTGAAAGCGGATTTTGTTGCTACTGCTTTAGTTGCAGCATTTTGAGTCAATACTGCCTTCGTAGAACGAGGAGCACTCATCAATGCATTATACGTAGCAGGACCTACAATACCGTCCACTGGTAAGCCACGATCTTGTTGGAACAGACGAACTGCCCATTTCGTTTCTTTACCATATACACCATTTTTATCTGTAGCATTATAACCGTGTTTAATTAGTTGTTGTTGAACCGCTGTAACACTTTTGCCCTTATCACCATATTGTAATGTTGTTGCACCTACCATGGCTGTTGTGGCACACACAAAAGTTAATGTTAATGCCGTTATTTTAACCTTACTATATTTTGACTTCATATGCTTCCTTTCCAAAAACTTTTAAAGTAAGTTATTTATTCAAAATATACTAACCGTCTATTTATTTGCATTCACAAATACAGCTAGTCTTCTTTGCTTTTGTTAGTATAAGTCTCAGGTGCCATAAACACATCTGCACTACTTGGTCCAAGTAATGGAGCATCTTCATGCTCATCAAAGTTTATAGCTGACTTAACCCAATACAAAGGCCGTTGCTTCACCTCTTCAAAAATACGACCTACATACTCGCCAATAATTCCCAGTCCGACGAGTTGAATTCCACCAATAAACAAAATTGATACGCCCAAGGTAGTCCATCCATTCAAGGCTTGTCCCGTAAGATATACATACAAGAGGTGCAATATAAGCAAGAAGCTCAACCCACCACATAGTACACCGACGTACAAGGCAGCCCGTAAAGGAACTCTTGAAAAGGCGGTTACCCCATCGAGAGCAAATCGTATCATTTTACGCACACTAAACTTTGAGACACCTGCAAAACGAGGTGGCGCCACAAAGTGCAACTCAGCTTGTCTATACCCTAAGGCACCGACAATACCGCGCAAGAAACGACCATGTTCTCTAAACCGTTTCAATGTGCCCAATGCTTTACTATTCATGAGACGAAAATCAGATCCACCTTCAACAATAGGAACATCGGCCATTTTGTTCATTAGTTTGTAATAATACTTAGACGTGAAAGATTTAGCCCAACTAGCATCTTCAGTTGAATCGCGTATGGTGCGCACCACATCATAGCCCGACTCCCACAACCTAACAAGTTCAGGAATCAAAGCCGGTGGATGCTGCATGTCACCGTCCATTGTAATAACTGCATCTCCATGAGCATAATCAAGACCACAAGTAAGCGCAGTCTGATGCCCAAAATTACGAGCAAGCAATAACACTTTGACATGTTTATCATTGTAAGCAATTTCACGCAATATCATAGCTGACGAATCACTAGAACCATCGTCTACGAAGATTAGTTCATAATCGTACGTGAGTCCTGACATAACATCAGTTACAGCTTTATAAAAATTCGCTATGTTCTCTTCTTCGTTATATACAGGCACTACAATAGAAAGTAACATAAATCCTCCAAAGTATTTTACTCACATATTTTAAGTTAATTAGTAAATTAAGGCAAATCACCAAGGTTAACAATAGGAAAAATAATATCTATAACCCCAGTAAA
>NZ_DXLG01000040.1 GCF_019414865.1 Veillonella sp. | reverse complement strand
GGATATGAATTATTTAATGATTAATACAGGGCAAGTGGAGTGACTAGTTACATAGCTACTTACGCTACCCATGAACAAGCCTTTCAATGGACCAAGGCCACGGCTACCCATTACGATAAGATCAGCATTGTATTTTTTAGCTACTGCCAACAATGCAGGACCAGGGGAGCCAACTTCGAATACGCTTTTAACTTTTACGCCTGTAGGAATTTCTTTCACTACATCGTTAAGAATTTCTTTACCAGTTTCTTCCATATCTTCCGCAATTTGTTCAGATACGTAGCCACCGGAAATTGGTGTTTGATCGAAATTGGAAATAGCAGACACAATATTTGCAACGTGAACAATAATCAATTCAGCATGGTTGCGGTCCGCTACAGCGAGAGCATGTTCCAACGCACGTTTAGCATTTTCAGAACCATCAGTAGGTACGACAATAGTTTTGTAGGTAACCATAATAACCCCTCCTATTTCTAATCCCTCAAAGGGGATATGATCAAAGATCGTTTAGCCTATATTATTATATTCTAGACCATCAAGGAAAACTCCTCTTTTTCTAGAGGATTTCTTTTATTATAGCACAAATTATACAGAATTATACAAATAAAAGAATATTATGTGTATATTATAATACTTGCGAAGATGGGTTCGTATTCAATGTAGTAGTCAACTTGAATCCATCGAGCACATCGATAAACTCTGGTGTACTAAGGCTTGTGCCTGCTGGGCCAATCATACGAGCCACAGCTACATTTCCTTCATTACCTAAGATAATAGTAGCTGCGAAGGATACCGGTGCCGCTGCAGATGTATCAGCTGTATTAGGATTCTTCATATGACCTGCCAAGTAGAACATAACATTACCATCGATGATATGCGTTTCGTATCGAGTGATGGTTGCCTTATTCACCTCAACCAATTGTTTAAGATAGTAATCACCTAGCATTTGTTTGCCCATCATCGTAGGCATGCCTGTGCTAACTGCTTGTACTGGAATTGTAAAAGATTCAATATCAAGGCGTACATTATGCTTAGTGAAAGCAATTTTCCCCTTTTCATTAAGACGGGTAAATCCTTTTGGATAATTAAATTTGATGCCTTCAGCTATGCTAATATCACTAGTGCCAGAGATAAATTGTTTAACACCTTTAATCGTACTAGAACCAGTTTTATTTAATAATTCAAAGGACGGAATCGTATGTTCCATCAAGCCTTGTTCCATAAACTCCCCTTGAATAGGAGCATAAGTACTAGCTAAATTATAGCGATGTGTTGGGTCCTTATCCATGATGAATTCCGCTTCAAATACGGATTGAACAGGCTCTGTAGAGGTCATTTCAGCATACGATTTTGGTGTCGTCTTATCCCAACGCGCTGATATAGCACCTTTTTTGTTAAAGAAGCCACCAACGATATCATTATTTTCAAAGGCATTACTATGTTGACGCCAAATGCTCAAGTATTCTTCATCAGACATGCCCTTGATTGGCACGCCATACCAAGTCGTATTCCATTCCTTTTGAGACACCCCATCTTGTGGTGTATTATTGCGCTTTGTAAAAGACACTGTATAGGAATCATCTTGTGTAGGACCTGCTAAATTGAAAGAATAGCCTTGAATATGCTCACTTTCACTGCGCACATCCATATCCAGTTTAACACCATCTGCTACACGCCAAGGAAGCGTAAAGGTATAGCCATTTTTATAATCCTTAACCACTGTATTCATCGTAGTAGCATAGGACTTATATTGTTCTGGCAAGATAGATGCAGAGTCTTTTTGTGAATCTACAATAGCTATTGGTGTGCTAGGTGTACCCTGCAAACCTTCCGCCATAATAGAGGTCGTGCCCATAGCCATTACAGCTAATGTAGCAGCAATAAAACGTAACTTCATAAGACCTCCTATAACATATTCTCCAAGAACGCTTTCGTTCTATCGTTCTGTGGATTATTGAAAATTTGCTCTGGTGTGCCTTCCTCTTGGATGACACCGTCGGCCATGAAGATGACACGGTCAGATACTTCACGAGCAAAGTTCATTTCATGAGTTACGATAATCATCGTCATGTGATCATCGGCCAATTGTTTAATAGTCTTTAGAACCTCACCTGTTAACTCTGGGTCAAGAGCAGATGTTGGTTCATCAAAGAGCATAATTTCTGGATTCATCGCCAATGCACGAGCGATGGCCACACGTTGTTGTTGGCCCCCAGATAAACGGGATGGATACATATTGCGCTTTTCCCATAGGCCAACTTTATTGAGTAATCGCTCTGCAATCGGTAAAATCTCATCATCTTTCATGCCTTTTACCATACGCGGTGCGATCATAATATTATCGAGCACTGTCATATGAGGGAATAAATTGAAAGATTGGAACACCATGCCCATGCGTAATAGCAAGTCATGTTGTGTTTCTTGGCTTGCATAGTTTACAGTGCCATTAGCATCAGTGCTAGCAAGAACAGTGCCATCTACAGTAATAGAACCACCGTCGATAGTCTCTAATTGACCTAAACAGCGCAAGAATGTAGATTTACCAGACCCAGAAGGACCGATAATAGAAACGATTTCCCCTCTATTCATTTTGAGCGATACATCGCGCAATACAGTTTGATTGTTAAAGCGTTTTTCAATACGCTCCATATTTACAAATGTCATAAGTACCTCTTAAATCGTCGCATCCTTTTATCTAAACATACTAATCATTGAGTATTAGTCCGCTATATGAACAATAATTGGATGTAAAATACGACAAGCAACTACAGAATAGATTAATCTTCGTATACAGCAAATCTTCTTTCTAAGTAGTTGAAGATATTTGTCAAAATAAAGGTAAAGATCAAGTAGAACAAAGCTGCCACCAAGAAGGCAGAGATGTCAAAGTCACGTTGTACGATAGATTTTGTAATACGCAAGATATCGTTCATAGCCAATACGTATACGAGAGAAGTATCTTTCAACAAGTTAATTGTCTCATTCGCAAGTGGCGGTAATACGCGTTTAAACATTTGTGGCAAGATGATCTTACGCATCGTTTGGGCATAGGTAAAACCAAGAACCTTTGCCCCTTCGTACTGACCACGAGAGATGGATTGAATACCACCGCGGAAAATTTCACATAAATACGCTGCGTAGTTTAATACGAATGTAAGCACCGCTGCTGTAGCATCATCCATTTGAACAGCGCCATCTGTAATGATAGGTAATGCATAATAGACGAATAAAATTTGTAGCATTAGTGGTGTGCCGCGCATCAAATATACGAAAGCTTCAACAATTTTGTCGAGCACTGTAAATTTAGATAAACGTACCAAAGCAAGTAGAATACCGCCAGGAATGGATAGGATCCATACAATACAGAATAGCGATACGGTTACCTTCAAACCATCAGCGATGGTTGGGATAATCTGCAATAAATAATCTAACATGGAATACTCCTTCAAAACACGACTAGAGAAGAGGCATCTGGCCTCTTCTCTAGTGTACATTTCGTTCTTTAATTATCTGTTGTACAAACTGACCATAGTACTATTAGTATATCACGAATTGTACTATTTAGCATCGCTCTTATCTAGGTCTGCGCTAGAGCCCAACCATTTTTCAACGATTTTATCAGCAGTACCATCTTTTTTCATTTCAGCTAAGATACCATTGATTTTATCACGCAATGCAGTGTCATCTTTACGGAAGCCAACAGCGAAGTTATCAACACCGTAATCAGTACCTTCTACGATTTTGTATTTACCAGGTTCTTTTGTCATGAGGTAACGAGCGATAACACCATCTGCGATAACTGCATCAACACGTCCAATACCAAGATCCATGAAAGCACTTACAAAATCAGCATAAGATTTAGTTTCTTTTACAGTTTTACCGCTTGGATCGTTTTGCAATGCAGATTCACCAGTACTTGCTTGTTGAACGCCTACTACTTTACCTGCAAGATCGGCTTTAGATTTAATGGATTCATCATCATTACGAACAACGATGTATTGTTTATCCTTCATGTATGTGTTGGAGAACAAAATATTTTTCTCACGTTCAGGAGAAACTGTTAAGCCATTCCATAAAGCGTCAATTTTTTTAGATTTCAACTCAGCTTCTTTACTAGACCAGTCGATAGCTTTGAATTCCACATCCATGCCAGCGCGTTTAGCTGCTTCTTTAGCCATATCGATATCAAGACCTACGATTTCGCCTTTATCATCTTTAAAGCCCATTGGAGGGAAGCTATCATCTAAGCCGATAACGATTTTTTTAGGTAATTCTTTATTAGCCGTTTTAGTATCACTACCACAACCCGTTACAAATACCATCATAGATACTGCTGCAAGGCCAACGGCCATCATTTTTTTCCAATTCATAACTATCCTCCACGGTGTATTACACCTTTAACTACTTGCTAATATATGCTGTACAGAACTCATGTCTGTACCCGATGATTGTATTATACTTTAGTTCATTAAAGTTGTAAATAGCTAATTTGATGAATTTTAGGATTTTTTAGTTCTCTCATGGATCATACAGGATTATAGTACTAAATCCTTTGTATATACGTATACATTATGTATCTGAATGTTTATGAATCGCTTCAATCATGGCCATTTTGTCTTTATACCCTACCTGTGCGAGATCTAATGGTATTACATAAATCCCACCATGACCATTCATGGCCTGCAACTCACGCCAACCTTCGGTAAACCCAATAATATGCTTGTAATCTACAAAGACAAAATATTCATCGCCATGAAAAAGGCTGTGAAAGTATTCTTTCACAGAAAAAGGCCTTCGCTTTAACACGAGGCCCTTTTCACAGATAAATGCTTGACTTTCACCTAATCTATGAAGGGTCCACAATATTACGAGTAACAACAGGTAATACCATATACGCACAGACCAATCGGAGGGCATATATTTTACAATTAAGGCGCAAACCAATAGACCGATGATACGACCGGCCCACTGAATTCCACGATGTATTTCTAAGCTCTGTTGTACGGTACCTGATGAAAAGCGTTCCATCGCCTCTTGTTTCGTCATGGCTTACCTCACAAATTGAAAGTCTACTATATGATTTTATTTACGGCACAAGCCCATAGCTTGCTCTACTTTACGATACATTTGACTTGCTTTAGCATGAGCTTTAGCAGCACCTTCATCGAGAATAACATCGAGTTCAGGGCTTGTAATCAACTCATTGTAACGTTGTTGAATTGGCTCAAGAGTTGCCACCAATAGGTCTGCGATATCGGATTTGAAGACGCCATAACCTTTACCAGCATACATTTCTTCGATAGCTTCATAGCTGTCTTTTGTGATAGCACGGTAAATACCCATCAAGTTAGAAATGCCAGGTTTGTTTTCTTTATCATAACGCACCGCGTTATCAGAGTCAGTTTGAGCGCGTTTCAATTTTTTCACGATCAAGTCTGGTGCATCCAAAAGACGAATTGTAGCATTTTGGTTATCATCAGATTTACTCATTTTCTTAGTTGGCTCTTGTAAGCTCATAACGCGAGCACCACCTTCGCCTACCTTGATATCAGGTACTACGAAAGTTTCGCCAAATCTACGGTTAAAACGCTCTGCCAAATTACGAGTCAACTCAAGATGTTGTTTTTGGTCCTCACCTACTGGAACATAGTTAGTACCATATAGCAAAATATCTGCCGCCATCAATGGTGGATACGTAAGCAACGCTGTAGGAATAGAGTCACCTTGCTTTTGAGACTTATCTTTGTACTGTGTCATACGCTCTAATTCGCCAACATAGCTGATAGATTGCATAACCCAACCAAGTTTAACATGCTCAGGCACTTCGGATTGCACAAATAATGTTACCTTTTTAGGATCGAGGCCAACAGCGAGGTATAACGCAGCCAAATTACGAGTATTTTGGAATAACTCTTTTGGATCTTGCGGTACAGTGATCGCATGTTGGTTAACGATGCAATAATAACATTCATCAGTATCTTGATACTCTAAGAAATTACGTAAAGCCCCCAAATAGTTGCCAAGTGTTAATTCCCCACTTGGTTGGATGCCGGAAAATATAACTGCCATAATAGTCTCCCTATATTGAAATAAACCAACAGTGCCGAAGCACTGTTGGTTATATATATTATTCTACGGTTACAGATTTAGCCAAGTTACGTGGTTTATCTACATCTGCGCCGCGTGTAATCGCTGCGTAGTACGCCAATAATTGCAATGGTACAACCGCAAGGATTGGAGCGATGAATTTATTTGCACGAGGCACATAGATTGTATGGTCTACGTGTTTAGATAATTCTTCGTCACCTTTCATGCCAATACCGATTACAACAGCTTCACGAGCTTTTACTTCACGGATGTTGCTGATCATCTTATCGTACACATCTTCTTGTGTAGCCAATGCGATAACAGGTACGCCTTCTTCGATAAGAGCCAATGTACCATGTTTCAACTCGCCACCAGCATATGCTTCAGCATGGATGTAAGAAATTTCTTTCAATTTCAAAGCACCTTCCATCGCTACTGCGTAGTCGATAGCACGCCCCAAGAAGAACGCATCAGATTTGAAGCCATAATGTTTTGCAAAGGCTTTCATATCTTCGTCTACTTCAAAGATTTCATGAATCAATGTAGGCAAGTTTTTAACACCGCAAAGTATTTCTTCGCCTAAAGCCGGATCCATTTTACCGTTCAATTGGCCAAGGTATACAGCGAACAACAAGCCTGCTACTAATTGAGTAGTATACGCTTTTGTGGACGCTACAGAGATTTCAGGACCTGCCCATGTGTACACGGTGTTATCTGCTTCACGGGAAATACTGGAGCCTACTACGTTTGTAATTGCCAAGGATTTAGCGCCAAGACGTTTAGCCTCTTTCAAAGCAGCTAATGTATCAGATGTTTCACCGGATTGACTGATAACGATACATAATGTTTTATCATCTGTCAACGGATTGCTATAACGGTACTCAGATGCAATTTCCACACTTACAGGAATGCGCGCCAAGTTTTCAATATATTGTTTTGTTACAAGACCTGCATGGTATGCTGTACCACATGCAACGATGAGGATTTTATTGAAAGCTGCTACATCATCAGCTGTCCAGTTCAATTCCTCAAAGTGTACAGTTTTACCATCTTCGGAGATGTGTGTACCAAATGTATCGCGAACTGCTTTAGGTTGGTCATGAATTTCTTTCAACATAAAGTGTTCATAACCACCTTTTTCAGCAGCCTCTGCATTCCAGCTTACGTGGAATACTTCTTTATCGATAGCATTACCTTCACGGTCAAATACGGATACATTATCACGGGTTACGATAGCTAATTCACCATCGCTCAAGATGTATGTATCACGTGTGTAGTTAATGATTGCTGGAATATCGGATGCTACAAAGTTTTCACCTTTACCAAGACCGATAACCAATGGATTTTCTTTTTTAGTACAAATGATTTTGTCTGGCTCATCAGCACAGATGATTTCAAGAGCATACGCACCGTCAACACGAGCGAGCATGCGGCGTACAGTACTTACGAAATCGCCATCGTACATATCCTCTAATAAATGAGCTACTACTTCTGTATCAGTTTCAGATTTGAAATGGTACCCTTTTTCGATGAGCTCTTCTTTTAAAGGCATGTAGTTTTCGATGATACCGTTGTGAACAACAGCAAATTTACCATCTTCAGATGCATGAGGATGGGCGTTCATATCGGATGGACGACCATGAGTAGCCCAACGTGTATGACCAATACCTACAGTCCCTTCATTAGGATCTGCTTTTACAATCGCCTCAAGATTAGCTAGACGGCCAACCTTTTTTTGAATTTTGATTGCATTTTCAGCACCAATAATAGCGATGCCTGCAGAGTCATAACCACGGTATTCTAATTTCGCCATACCGTCCAATAAGAAATCAGATGCTTGATTAAAGCCAATGTATCCTACGATACCGCACATAAGTATATCCTCCTATAACTGGGGGCATTCTAGCCCCAGCCAACAACTAAGGCTAATTAATGTTCTAGATTAATGTTCTAGATTAATGTTCTAGATTAATATTTCAATTATGTATTAATTATTACTTTAATACAATTCATTCAGATACACTTTGTCTCCATTGTTACCAATGGGCTTTTTAGTATCTGTTACGACATGAATGTGCCGGAAGAGCATCCGCTGATTATTCGATCACTCTTCACCTCGTCTACCCTAACGACTGCCTTCGCGGGTACTTGCGCTATTCGCTCTTACGAATTGTGAAACTCCTTTCTATAAGATACGGCAGATCTTTAAAGTATACATCGTATACCAATCTATATTATACGTGATAAGTAATGGTGAAAGCAAGATATCCTCATCGACATATCTAAACATCACGGTTAATATTTGTTTATAAATCCCATGTATCATTCATACTATTTTCACAGATAATTACTATACTTCTTACAATCTTAATTTTACACAATTCGATTTTATCGCGCAATAAATATTTGGAGGTTATTATATATGACACATTCACGTAATTATAAAACTTTAAGACGTTTCATCGTTCCAGCTTTAGCGGGCGGCGCCCTCGCAGCACTAGCCTTTGCCCCTACATTTGGGGCAGAACCAGTACAGTCTAATGTTCCACCACAAAACATATCTGCCCCTAAGGCTGATGCACCTAACGCTAATATGCCTAAAAATGATGTACCTAGACCAGATGATGTAAAGACAGGAGAAATTAACGAACCAACGCCTCATAAGGAAGCTAATCCTAGTACTTTCACAGGTACATCTGTTATTAGTGAAAGCAAAACATTCGAACACCAACGATTTGATAATACTACAAGCGACCAAAATTCTTTCATCGGCAAAAACAAAGCGACAATCACCATTAATAGTAGTGTATTTGATAAAACAGGCAACACCACTAATGATGACAACAGTAATTTCCACGGACAAAACGCAGTAGTGCTCGGCATCGAAGGCAGCCAAACAAGCATTAAGGATAGTAACATCACCTCTAATAGCATTGGATCTAATGCAGTATTTGCCACTGGTGAAGTCTCTGTGATCAACGTAGAAAATACTAACATCCACACAAAAGGCGACTCTTCTCGTGGTCTAGATGCAACCTATAAAGGCACTGTAAACGGTAAAAACCTAACTATCACTACCGAAGGTGCTCACTCCGCAACCCTTGCTACAGACCGTGGTGAAGGCACTATTACTGCAGAAGCAGCTAAGCTTACAACCTCTGGCACAGGCAGTCCTGTTATCTACTCCACTGGCAATATTACAACTAACAATGTGAACGGCGTGGCCAACAAGAGTGAAATTGGTGTTGTAGAAGGTAAAAACTCTATTACCCTTACGAACTCTAATGTAACAGGCTACCACGATAATGGCTTTATGCTATACCAAAGCTTCTCTGGTGATGCTGAAAGCGGTATCGCTCGTTTAAAAGCGGAAAATAACACACTCACAACTCATGGTACAGGTGCATTTATCTATGTAAACAACACCACTGCCGAAGCAGACCTTACAGGCAACACAATCTTAATGCCAAATACTACGACACTGGTGAAAGCAGCGGCAGACTCCCGTTGGGGTAAAGACGGTGAAAATGGTGGACACATCACACTCCGCGCATCCAACCAAGAACTTAGCGGTAACATCGTAGCCGACTCCATCAGCACTGTCGCACTAGATATGACAAACGGTTCTAGCCTTGTGGGATCTATCAATACCGACAATACAGCTAAAGAAGTTACACTGAAACTCAGCAAAGACTCCACATGGACACTTACTGGTGATAGCTATGTAAAATCTTTAACTAACGAAGACACAACAGGCAGTAACATTCACTTGAATGGATATAAACTAGTTGTAGCTGATAAATAATGGCAAAAGCACTACTCTGAATTATTACAATTCAAAGTAGTGCTTTTTCAGTTCATTTCTCGCTATATCGCTATAATAACATAAATTACATCCTATATATGTACCTATAGTAACAGCAACACAGTTCTTAACTATATATAAGATGAATTGCATCATCTCGTCTATCCTCCCCCTCATATGCGAAATAACTCTTAATGAGTAGAAATGGTATAATGCAGAAATATTTGCGCCATAGTGACGGTTCCATTCGGTAACCATCCTAAATAAATATAAAATAAATACCCTCCTATATATGTTCCTGCAGCGACTTTACGTAGGACGGAGCAAAGGGACATATATAGGAGGGTATACCTTTAATATGAAATTGTAGAATGGAATCAAACGGAGTAGTATCAAACTACTCATTAAGAGTTATTCGGCCACCCCTTGTTCTCTGCCAATAATATCAGCAATTTCTTGACATAAGGATTGTAGTTCTTCTTGGTTAGGACCTTCTGCCATTACGCGAATGAGTGGTTCTGTACCAGATGCACGAACTAGAACGCGGCCTTCATCACCAAGTTCACCTTCAGCTGTTACGATAGCAGCTTTGATAATATCATTGTCTTCCCAACCTGTTTTTGTAGCAACACGAACGTTGATAAGAACTTGAGGATACTTAGTCATAATGCCAGCCAACTCAGAAAGTGGTTGATTTTTTTCTTTCATAAGAGCCGCCACTTGAACAGCTGTTAACATACCATCACCAGTTGTATTGTGATCCAAGAAGATTACATGACCAGATTGCTCACCGCCAACGGAGAGATTGTGTTCACGCATATACTCCAACACATAACGGTCACCAACAGCAGTAGAAACTGTTTTCATTCCTAGTTCTTCTGCCGCTTTATGGAACCCAATATTACTCATAACAGTACCAACTACAGTATCATCTTTGAGTTTACCTTCTTCTTTCAATTTAAGAGCACACAATAGCATGATTTGGTCACCATCGAGAACTTGACCTTTTTCGTCTACCAATAAGCAACGGTCCGCATCACCATCGTTAGCGATACCAAGGTCTGCATTGTGTTGTTGTACAGCCACTTGTAAGCCTTCGATATGTGTAGAACCACAGTGATCATTGATATTCAAGCCATCTGGATTTACATTGATGTTGATTACTTTAGCGCCAAGACCAGATAAAATTTCAGGACCTACGCTAGATGCAGCACCGTTCGCACCATCATATACGATAGTCAAACCTTCAAGGGATGTATCAACTGTGTGGCGAACAAAGTGAGCGTAGAAATGAGCTAAATTGCTATTGTACTCAATAGTACCAATACCATCACCTGTAGGACGTGGCAATTCATTATCTGCACTTTGACGAACATATTGTTCTAATTGATCTTCTACTTCATCTGGCAATTTATAGCCATTGCCATCAAAGAATTTAATACCATTATCTGGATATGGATTGTGAGATGCAGAAATAACAGCACCTGCATCAAAGCCTTGTTGACGTACAAGGTAAGCTACTGCTGGAGTCGGAATAACACCGGCGATGACAACATTACCACCAACAGAACAAATACCGGATGCTAACGCACTTTCAAGCATGGATCCAGAAATACGCGTATCACGACCAATCAAGAATGTAGGATGGTCTTTTTCTTTACCAAAATATGTAGCCGCTGCACGGCCTAAATGATAGGCTAATTCAGGTGTTAAAAATTCATTAACAACACCACGTACACCATCTGTACCAAATAAACGAGCCATAATTATCCTCCTCTAGGGATTGTGAAAATCACAAGTCCTTATATATTCACTGTTGTGTATTATATCACAATATATACACCACACATATATACTATACAGATATACTATTTTACAGTACCAAAATGAACCTATACTGTAGTTTACTTTATAATACATTCTACTACTAACTAGTTAGGTTTTGCATATTTTGCCATGCATATAATGGCAGTTTCTGCCCCATCAAGGGCTGCGCTCATAATGCCGCCAGCATAGCCTGCACCTTCCCCCATAGGATAAAATCCACCTATAGTTGGAGAAATACGTTCTTCAGTACGCCCCATGCGAAGCGGTGCAGAGGTGCGTGTTTCAACACCAGTCATGCATACCGCAGGATCATCAAACCCATGAATACGTCGTCCCCAATACGGCAATGCTCGTTCCAACACGGACGTTACGAATGGTGGCAAGCAATCATGTAAATCGCAATTTACTACACCTGGTTCATAGCTATATGTGCTATCTTGTACACCTGTTGCTTGTGAAAGCCCCAAAAACTGACCTACGGTCTGAGCTGGTGCATAGAAGTTAGAGCCACCTAATTCATAAGCTTTACGCTCCCATTCACGTTGGAATGCTACACCATCCAGAGGATGATTACCAAAGTCATCAGGTCCTACATTAACTACGATAGCACTGTTCGCAACACCGCTATCACGAGCATATAAACTCATGCCATTAACAACAACGCCCCCATTTTCGGACGCTGATGCTACAACTTGACCACCTGGGCACATACAGAAGCTATACGCTGTACGGCCTGTTTCTTTATCGTGGTATACAAGAGAATATTCTGCGGCCCCAAGGCCCAAGCTAGATGGTTCTACACCATATTGAGACTCGTCAATGATAGCCTGATCATGTTCAATACGAACACCAATAGCAAATGGTTTTGCCATCATTTCTACATTGCGTTTATGTAACATTTCGTACGTATCGCGTGCACTATGACCTACGCCAGAAAGGACAACCGTCGTATCAATGCGTTCGTTACCGTTAACTTCAACACCTACGATATGGTCATTTTCAATAAATAAATCGGTAATCTTAGCGCCAAAGCGAACTTCACCACCCCATTCGATGATGCGTTCACGCATAGCTTTTACCATGGTACGCAACTTATCTGTACCTACATGAGGTTTATGTTTATACAAGATTTCTTCTGGAGCGCCGAACTCTACAAAATATTTGGAGATTTCATGCAATCTTGGATGTGTAACGCGGGTTGTCAATTTACCATCAGAGAAGGTACCTGCACCACCCTCGCCAAATTGTACGTTAGATTCAGGCTTGAATACGCCCTCCTTCCAAAACGTTTCTACATCTTGGCTACGAGTATCAACATCTTGACCTCGTTCAAGAACGATTGGACGATACCCTTCACGAGCTAAATAAAAGGCAGCTAGCATCCCAGCCGGACCAAAGCCCATCACTACAGGACGATGTGCTAAAGGCACAATACCATAAATAATAGGTTCTGGATCCTCTGGAGTAAATACAGATACATCCTTTTGTTTACCTAGTTTCTTCATGATTTGAGCTTCCTTATGAACCTCAACAAACAAGGTATATACAAATACAATATTAGGTTTTTTACGAGCATCTACAGCACGTCGCACAACGTGAATTGTTTCAATGGCGCCCCGCAATTGGGGATATTTCTTTTCTACAATATCCTTTATATCCGACTTGACCGTAACAGCCACGCGGAGATTTATTATTCTAATCATATGTTACCTATTAAAACTATCCTTTCAGAATAGACTAGATCTATATTATTTGACTTAAATTCTTTATAACTGACCTATTAGAAAATGGTCATACACATTTATTATACAAC
>NZ_DXLG01000004.1:9914-26373 GCF_019414865.1 Veillonella sp. | reverse complement strand
GAATTAGTAGTCAATCAATTATTAGATTATAATAGATATCTATTTATATTATTTATTTAACCTTATACCATGTTGCATACATGACTGGTAATACGATAAGTGTTAGCACTGTTGCCACTAGTAAGCCGCCGCTAAAGGCGATGGCAAGTGGGCTCCAGAATACAGATCCCATAAGAGGAATCATGCCTAAAATCGCTGCGATAGCGGTGAGCATGATAGGACGGAAACGAAGTGTAGCGGAGTTGATAATCGCTTCAAGTGGTTTTTGTCCTTCTGCTTTGTGGATTTCAATTTGGTCTAACAAGATAATGGAGTTACGGATGATCATGCCAGAAAGGGCGATGATACCTAGAATAGCCATAAAGCCTAATGGTGTTCTCGTAATATTGAGAGCTAATACGACGCCGATTAATCCAAGAGGCGCTGTGAGCAAAGCCATAATCATGAGAGCAATACGCTTTAATTGGAACATGAGAATTGTCATGATCACAAAGAGCATAATTGGCATTGGGGTTGCTAGATTTTGTACGGCTGTGACGCTCTTTTCAGCGGCTCCATCAAGTTCAATGGTATAGCCTGTAGGCAAGGAATCGCGAATGTCTTGTAAGGATTTATAAACCTCTTTTGTTTTCGCATTGCCTAAAACACCGGCTTTTACATTGGCGTGAATGCTGATGGTTGGCATCATGTTGCGATGCCAGATAATACCATCCTCTTGTGTCATGGTGATAGTTGCAATTTGACTAAGCGGTACATAGGAACCATTACCTGTTTGTATCGGTAAGGAGGAAAGAGCACTTAAGTTGTGTTGTTCATTATCTCCTAAACGGAATGTCACAGGAATTGTTTGGTTACCTTCGTAGTATTCACCAGATTTAGTGCCAGATAATAGGCTTTGTAAGTTTAAGGATACGGCATAGCTATCGATACCGAGTAAGCGAGCCTTGTTAGGATCGATATGGATATTGGCTACTGGTTCTGTATCTGGCCAGTCAAAGGCTATGTTATGTAAATCCTTGTCGCCTTGCATCTTCTCTTTTATCTTGTTGGCAATTTCTTTTACCACCTTTTGATCAGGTCCAGAAACGCGGAGCATCACTGGATATTTAGATGGTGGACCAATTTGTAAGAACTGCGTATTTACAAGGGCAGATGGGAATTCTTCATTTAAGTATGGCGTCAATTCTGCATATAATTTATCGCGGTCCTCTAAGGATTTTGTGACGATTACATATTGCAAGAAATTGTTCCGTTGTAATTCCGGTTCCAAGGTGAGGACGAAACGTGGAGAACCTTGTCCAATGTAGGATGTAAAGGTGGAAATATGTTCGTTACCTTGTAAGTGTTCGTCGATGATTTTAGCTTGGTTTGTAGTATATTCGATGGACGAACTTTGAGGAAATTGCATAGATACTATGATTTCATTACGCGTTGATGATGGGAAAAATTCCTGTTTAATCAATGGTAGTGAAAGTAGGGATAACAGAAAAGCACCTAAGGTTATGAGTAATACGACCTTATGATGTCCTAAGGCCCAATGTAACAGTTTTTCAAACTTATCATAGAATGTAACACTGAGCTTATGCATGATACGGTCTCGTTTGTTCCATTCTGATTCAGGTTTTGGAGCCTTGTTTTCGATAATTTTATAACCGAGAACAGGGCTGACGAGAACAGAGGCGAACCAAGATAGGATGAGCGCCATAAATACAACGATGGATAGAGATTTTGTAAACTCTGCTACCATGCCTTCTGCGAGTGCTAATGGCAAGAAGCCAGTACAGGTAATGAGCGTACCAGATAGCATAGGGAACGCTGTCGATTGATAAGCAAAGGTGGCAGATCTAAAGTGCCCCCAACCTTCTTCGAGCTTAACGCTCATCATTTCTACAACGATGATGGCATCGTCTACGAGGAGGCCTAGAGCCAGTATTAATGCACCTAGACTAACCTTGTGCAGATAAATGCCATTTTCATACATCAAAATGAATGTGGTAGATACAACGACTGGAATAGTGAGGGCTACGACCACACCTGTACGCAAGCCAAGAGATGCAAAGCTTACGAGCAATACGATGGCGATGGCTTCAAATAAGGATTGTGAGAAGTCCCCAATGGATTCCTTAACAATATGTGGCTGGTTAGATACTTGATCGAGTTCAAGGCCTGCAGGGATGGTTTTCTTCAACTCTGCTAGCTTTTTGTCGATAGCTTCACCAAATTCCACATTGTTAGCCCCAGCATCCATGGAAATGGCAATACCGATAGCTGGCTTGCCTTCATAGTAGAATTGAGGATTGCTAGGGTCTTGGTATGTCATGGTCACATCAGCCATGTCGCCGAGGCGCAAGGTTTGATTATTGATGCGAATTGGCATATCTTGTACGGCTTGTGGACTATCGAATAGACCGTTCACGCGGAGATATACATTATTCGTATCCGTCGTAATCATACCAGCTGGCACCATCATACTTTGCTGTTTAATAGCTGTTAATAGCTGTTGTGTACTGATTTTATAGGATGCTAATTTATCCTTATTAATCGTTACATTAAGGGTTTGTTGTTGAACCCCAATGAGGCTGATTTTCTTAACGTTTGGAACAGATAAAAGCTGACGTTTTAAGTCTTCTGCTTGTTGACGCTTTTCTTCGTACGAGAATTCATCGCCGCTAATAGCGTAGATAATGCCGTATACATCATCGAATCTGTCGTTGATGGTCGGTCCTTGAACACCTTGTGGTAATGACTTCCATTCATCGTTAATCATGTTCCGCGCTTCTTCCCAAGCGGGACGGATTTTATCGGATGGTAGATTTTCTTTCAGATTAATATAAATAACTGATTTGCTGCCATCTGTGAAAGATTTTGTATAATCGACGCCAGGTAGGTCGCGCAGTTTTTCTTCTAATTTGTCCGTTACCTGATCTGACATTTCTTGTGGGGAAGCCCCCGGCCAAGCAACGCCGACTACCATGGTGCGCATCGTAAAGTCTGGGTCTTCCATACGTCCCATATGGTTGTATGAAAAGATACCAAAGGTAAGGAGCACAGCCATGAAGTAGTAGATAATGGACTTATGTTTGAGGGCCCATTCGGCTAAGTTAAATTGTTTCATTGACTCACCGCCGTCCCTTCTTGTAATTGTTGGGTACCTGCGGTGATGACAATGTCACCCTTAGCTAAACCAGATGTGACGATGACAGAGTTCTTACCAAATTCACCAGTCTTAATCGGTACGAGATGAGCTTTTTTGTCTCGGATAATATACACTGCATTATTGCCATTAGAGTCTTTTACAAGAGCCGTTAACGGAATGGAAATATTGGTGCTATCTGTAGTAGATAGATTAGCATTGATCGTCATGCCTAGTTGTACCTCTTTTGGAGGATTTTGTAAGGTAATTTTTACGGTATACGTTCTCGCTACAGGGTCAGGAACTGGTGAAATTTCACGGACCACACCTTGTACGGTTACATCTGGTAGAGCCCAGAATGTAATAGTGGCAGGGCTTCCCACATGAACCTTAGTCAATTCTTGTTCAGGAAGGGCAATGACTGCTTCTGGGTCGCGACCAGCTGCTAAGGTACCGACGCTTTGACCGGCTGCTACGACTTGGCCTGCTTCAATATTGAAAGCTGTAATAATACCTGTATCAGGAGCAGTCAAAGTAGTATAGCTATTTTGATTGCTACTCAAATTGAGGCTAGCCTGTGCTTGTTGTAATTGAGCAGAGGTAGCATTCAATTGGTTTTCTGCTTGGTCTAATTGCAATTTACTAATCGCTTGTTGCGCGTAGAGCTCGCGATATCGCTTAGCATTGGTTTCTGCTAATTCATAGGCCGATTGAGCAGCTTTTACAGCACCCTCAGCATTTTGCACTTGAGCTGATGTATCTGAACCATTAATTTGAGCAATCACTTGTCCTGCTTGAACCACATCACCAACATTTACGAATTTATTGATGACGCGCCCACCAATTTGAAAGGCCAAGTTGGTTTCTGTTTTATTATGGATGGTGCCTGCATAGCCAGCACCTGTAGTACCAGATTCTTCACCGATGGTGATAGTACGCACCTTGAGGCTCGTATCCTCAGGTTGCTTTTCAGATCCACAACCACTTATGACAGCAGTCCCGATTAAGAGGGCCCCTATGGTTGCTATGACTCGTTGATTCATAGAATCTCTCCTTTATACCACACATAAGCCCTATGACACACAACTACATGTAGGTAGCATTCATAGGACTCCATATTATGAGAGTAGATCTAAATTAGCCATTAAAATTATAGTAATTAATAGCTCTATTAGGTCTGATTATATATTTTATACAATTTAATAATACTATATTTAGCTGTAAACGGCTAGGGGTATATATAAAAAGTGAGTCCTCCATAGGAGAACTCACTCTTTATAAATCTACAATGCTCATAAGTCTACAAGCTAGTAGGTATTAATCTTTTTCTTCTGTTTCTTGTACTACGATAGGTTCTTCATAGGTTACAAGAATCTTATCTATACGGGTGTTATCCATATCTACCACTTCAAAGGTATAGCCATTCCATTTTGCTTTGTCTAATTCTTTTGGAATGCGACCAAAGAGAACGTTTAATAGACCGCCCATTGTTTTGTATAAGTCTTTTTCTTCGCCTGGTAATTCTTGATCGATATGGAAGAATTCTTTGAATTCGTCTACGTCGAGAAGTCCATCTACAAGCCAAGAACCGTCTTCACGTTCGACAATCTTATTTTCTTCTTCCTTGATTTCTTCTTCACCAGAAGGCATGAGACCTACGATTTCTTCCATAATATCATGTAAGGTTACAAGACCACTGAAACCGCCGTATTCGTCGAGAACGATCGTTTCGTGAACGCCTTCTGTACGGAGTACGTTCAACAATTTCATGAGGGTAATGGACTCTGGAATGAGTAATGGTTCTTTCAAACAAGATTCAATAATATCATGAATAGAGCGTTCGCTAGGACGTTGCATGATCTGTACCAATACATCAGATACAGTTACGAGACCCTTTAGTTCGTCCAAGGAATCGGTACCTACAGGAATGCGGTAATGGTTAGCATTTTTGAGGACTTCCATAATTTCATCCTCTGTGCCATTAAGGTCAATCCATTTGAGCTGTGTACGAGGTGTCATGATGTCGCCAGCATTCATATCTGCTAGGTGGAAGATATTTTCTACGAGGATAGGTTCCTCTTCTTCATAAGCACCCATGGCAACACCTTCGGTGAGCATCTTGTTGATTTCAGACTCTGTAACAGGCGCCTCTTCTTTCACAGTCACGCCTAGTAATTTTAAGAGGAATTCTGTGGAAACGCCGAGGAAGCTAACAATAGGTTTTAATGCTACAGATAACCAGTAAATTGGTTTAGATACAACAACGGCAATGCTTTCAGGACTATTTAAAGCTAATCGTTTTGGTACGAGCTCGCCAATAACGAGGGATAAATAGGTGATAATAGCAACGATGAGTAAGGAGCTAATGGATGCTGCATAGGGCTCAATACTTGGAATATTAGCTACTAAAATCTCTTCTAAAGGACCAGAGAAGGTCGCACCAGAATATAAACCAGTTAAAATACCAACGAGAGTAATACCAATTTGAATAGTAGAAAACATATTATTTGGATTCTCTGCTAATTCAAAGGCTTTTTTAGCACGCTCGTTGCCTGCTTCGGCCATTTCTTCGAGTTTACGTTTTTTAGCATTGACGATGGCTAACTCCGTCATGGAGAACAAGCCATTGGCGATGATTAATACGACGATAATTATAAAATCTAAGGTCAGATCACTGTCCATGTAAATAGATACTCCTTTTTATATTCTGCACATGAGAATATTAAAATATTACTCTTTAGTATACCATATAACTAGCACAAAAAAAGGAGGGCCACCACCCTCCTTTTTTGTTTGCGTGAAAACGTGTCTCACATTGACTTCCTTTGTCATATATTATGATACATGATTGCCTTTAATTTGTAAATATTGCTCTAATAAGGGTATAGTATATACATATCAAGGTTAGTAGTAATAATAGTCCGTATAATTGGGACCTCATGATAGGATTAGATTTATGACAAGTGAACAGGAATGGGAACAGGTTTTACAAATAAAGACAGCAGGTCGTGATGATAGTCGGTCCGATACGGAGCATCATCCATACGAGCCGACTGATTATTGCGTGCTAGAGCGCTTGGCAAATAGTGGTTATATTCGTAAGAAAAATACGCTCATCGATTATGGCAGTGGCAAGGGTCGTGTCAGCATTTTTATGGCGTACCAAACGGGTTGTCACTCTATTGGTATCGAATACGATGAACGATTGTATGAAAAGGCTCTTACCAATGGTGAAAGCCCAGCAGCTCGCAATCGTGTGAGTTTTGTGCTAGGTGATGCGGCGCTCTATGAATTGCCAGCTCAAGCAGATCGATGCTTTTTCTTTAATCCCTTTGCACTCCATACGATTAAGCGCGTTCTAGGAAATATTTTTGATTCCCTGTATCATCATCCGCGTGAAATTAAATTATTTTTCTACTATGTTAACGAAGAGGTAGAAAACTTCTTAAATAACCATGTGCGACTCGAACAGGAAGAACCTATCGATTGCAGCGATCTTTTTGAAGAAAGCGATGAAAAGGAACGAATTTTAGTGTATTCAGTTAATTTATTTTAGTGCATTGATTATTAAGGAAAAAGCAGATAAATTCTGATATAATAATATATTAGAGATTATAAAATCAAATTATTTTTTATGGTTCTATACATTGATTCGTATGCGCTAATGTAGTGGATAGGGCTGAGTGTATTGAAGACTGGAGGTACCCGTGGAAATCATCGATACAGCATTGATTGAACGTATTCGCAAGGCCTTAATTAAACGTTATGATCGAGATCAACAAATCCAACAAATGATTGAAGAAATTGGTGCCGAAGAGGGACTCAATGAAACTGAATTGGCTATCGTTTACCAAGCTTATTTAGAGATTAAGGAACGCATATACTATACATCCTCTCTCGTTGATTTGTGGAATCAAATTGAAGAGGTTCAAAAACGGATGTCCATGTTGCATACCTATGATTCTCTTGAAGAGGATTTGTTTGGCAATGTATTAGGCGACGATAAAGAGGATATTATCATTTCTGATGGATCTTATCTTGGTAAGGGTGCTAGTCATAATAATGATGTATACGCTATGGAACAGGTCCAATTATCGGATATTCCTGTACAGCATGATTCTACAGTGGGCATGAACCATATTAAATTGAACGAATTGCATTCTATGGGCGGTCTTTTTACAGGATCTGGTGAAAGCTCCCAACATGAGATATCGGACCTTGATGAAGACATTGTAGAGCATATGGATGTAAATCCATTAGAAGGTGTGGAAAGCTTAGAAGTCCATCACATGGATGAAGAAAATATGTCCTCTATTGATCCATATACAGCAGTAAATGCTTTATTATTCGGTAAGTCTGGCTTAGATTCAGATAAAGCCAATAAGAAGATGGAAAAGCTTCTTAAAAAGCAATTGAAACGCGTAGATGATGAATGGGCGCGTATCAATGGAACTGACGTAAAAAAATCCAAGGACGAAAAAAAATCTAAAGAAGATAAGAAATCTAAGGGTGACAAGAAATCCAAAGAGGATAAAAAGTCCAAAGATGGTAAAAAGTCTAAAGAGGATAAAAAGGACAAAAAACATAAAAAGTCTAAGGAAGACAAACATTCTAAATCCGAAGATAAGTTAAAGAAAAAGAAAGACAAGGCTGAAAAGAAGCTTAAAGTCTTAAATGACAAGTTAAAAACCGTCTTTTTAGGCGATACTTTCAGTAAAAAAGATAAGAATAAAGACAAGAAAAAGGATAAAAAATCCAAAAAGGATAAATCCGAAAAAAAGCAAAAACGATAGTTTCTGTACGGAATAGTAAGTCCTCTGAACAGAGAACCAAGGAGAGTACTAGTGCGAAGAAATCGGCAAGTGCTGGAACTATCGACCGTGGATGCGGTAAATGCAAGCGATGTAAGGGGCCTAAATGTAAGAAATATCCAACATAATTATAGTTAGGTAATATAGAGTAGTTACGTTATATGAGAATAGTAGGGGTTAATGATGAACCGATGGCAACGATTATTTGAAGGCATAAAGACAGAGATTAAGGTGTTTATCTTTTTCTCTGCTTTGTTGACTGCATTTAGAATCGTGTTTCTTGCAGTATTTCAATCACAGCTAGCATCTGTGACGATGGAGAATATCCTTACCTCCTTATGGCTAGGCTTTAGATTGAGTCTCAAGACAGTCGGTTCTTTGTGTTTACTAGGCTTTTTAGGAGGCACATTGGTGCATACCTTTGTACCAAAATGGCCATCCTTGCGCATTAAACAGGTTATCTATTCTATTGCAACGGTACTGTTAACCTTCTTATTCTTGGGGCGCATTCCATTCTATAAGATTTTTAATTCTTCTTATAATGCGATGCTCATCAATGGTAAAAACGATGATATCAGCGCCATTGTAAATACGGCGATTAATGAATATAACGCCCTCATGTACATTGTTGGGGCCGTAGTATTGAGCGCAGCCCTATGTTATTTCCTCGTTAAATTCTTGGCGTGGGGTACAAAGAAATATAGAGATTACGCTGATACTCAATTAGTTTGTCCTACTTGGTATCCTAAGACTAAGAAAACGCAATGGATCACAGGTATTGGATTGACTGTAGCTATCGGTGTATTAGGTCTGTTCTTTAGATTTGGTGGTGCTTTTAACTATACGAATTCCATCAACTGGGAAAGTGCAGCACGCCTCAGTTCTAATCTATTAAACGAAACCATCCTCGACGATGTGCAGGCTCTTTATCGTGTTAAAAGTATTGCAAAGCGCGCGGATGAGTTAGAGGTTATCAACTTAACCCCTCAAGAATTGAGTGAGAAAATCAGTGCCATCGGTGGAACATTTAATGGTAAGGATTTTGATGGTTCTTTCACAAGAACTATTACGACAGAGCGTTTAGCGGAGCAACCACAGTCCATCAATATCGTTCTCGGTGAATCCTATGGTTTGTGGCCATTCCTCGCTGAATACAACGAACCTGGTGCGTACCTTGTTGAACAAGGTCGTAAATACGCTGCCAGTCCTCAAGCGATGAGCACGCAGCTCGCTCTTGCCCAAGGTACAGGCACGATGCCTGCTATCAATGGTTTGCTCACAGGTATGCCAGATACAGGTCTATATCCTAATTACGAAGGTGAAAGTTTCAAACAACCGTACGGTTTAGGCATTGGCTCTGTTATGAAAAAGCTAGGCTACAAAACTGTATTCTGGTACGGCGGCTTTAGTACATGGCAAAATGTTAAGAACTTTGCCTTGTCTCAAGGTTTTGATGAATTCCATGATGCGTCTGAAATGCCAAGCGATGAAAGCAATGCGTGGGGCGTAGCCGATAAGGATATGTTTAAAGCCATTTCCGCTTACATGGATCAACATAGAGGGGAAAAAATTCTCAATGTTATCATGACCACATCGAATCATCCTCCATATAGCGTTAATGTCGCTAAAGAAGGGTATGATGTGAATAAGGTAAAAGGCCATTTGCCTGATACAATTGCAGAAACTGACAAGCAATTGAACGAAATGGGCCATATTTGGTATGCAGACCACGTGATGGGCGAGTTCATCGCCAGTGAAGAAAAAGCAGATCCTTCTGCGCTCTTTGTTATCACTGGAGACCATAGTGAACGATTTACCTTTGCCCGTGAAGTAGGGCCTAATGTGGCATCTACGATTCCGATTATCTTCTACGGTCGCGGTATTCATAAAGACTGGCTCGCTCCAAACGCTTTTGGCATGAGCATTCAAATTATTCCAACCTTGGCAGAACTTGTGGGACGTCCTGGTCAAACCTATGAAGCGATGGTGCCAAGTCTATTTACACAAGAGGAATTTGTCTTTAACCATAGACTCTATCTAGATAACAATGGAAAACTTATGGAACAAGGCACAAACATGCCTCAAGCCTATGGTAAGGTAATTAAAGACATGCGCGAACTTGCGGCATGGCGTATCAAACATGGGGATGTCATCCAATAAAAACTACACATTTTTATGTATTAAATGTAATTGATTTATAAGCTAAAGGATTATCTATGAGTACTGTGACGGCTATTATCTTAGCGCGCAATGAAGAACAACATATTGTAGATTGTATTAAAAGTATTCAATTTGCTGATGAAATCCTAGTTATCGATGATGGTAGTACAGATCAAACAGTATCACTCGCTACTGGATTGGGTGCAAAGGTCATACCACATCCGTTAAATGGAGATTGGTCACAACAACGACGCTTTGGTATTTCACAAGCTCAGAGTGAATGGATTCTATTTGTCGATTCTGATGAACGTGTATCACCAGAGTTAGCAAAGTCTATTCAACGAGCTATTCAAGGAGAACCGAAGGCGTATTGGCTACGTCGATATAACTTGTTCCATCATAATCAGGCAACCCATGGTGTGGTGAGACCTGATAAGGTGCTACGATTGATGCCTCGAGAGGGTGCAACTGTAGAAGGTGCTGTTCATGAAGCCTTTATCAGCCCATACCCACAAGATACATTAGAAGGAAAGTTGTATCACTATACATATGATAATTGGCATCAATTCTTTGAGAAGTTTAATAAGTATACGACAGCAGCAGCTAATAAATACAAGGCACAAGGGAAGTCTTGTAGTTTTTTAGGGGATATTATATTGCGTCCTACATGGGCATTCTTTAAGATATATATTTTGCAAGGCGGCATATTAGATGGAAAAATAGGTTTTCTATTATCTATTTACCATATGATGTACACCATGACGAAATATGTAAAATTATATTATTTAAATAAATCGAATGGGCAATTATAATTGGTGATTTAGTATAGTAGATTGCTATGGGGAATTATTGTTCTTAAAGTAGATATGGAAGTATAAATGAGTGAACAATTTTTTCTATCCCTACAACAAAATATAAAATTAATGCTTTGGGCTCCTATATTGAGCACCATCTTTCGAATCGTATTTATGATTGTGTATAATCCCTACCCCACATGGAAGGAGCGCTGGAAATCTGTAGTAGGTTCATTGCGTTACGGCTTCTGGTGGGGCATGGATTTTGATGCTTATGTATTCTTACTACCCTTAGTTTTGGTAACACTCCCTGGACTATGGTTTGAAGGATACCATCAAATAGAGGATTCCTTACGATTGGTGGGGCTAACGATTTATTCCTGTGTTCTGTACGCAGCCTTTGCAGGAAAAATGATCTTCTACAAGCATTTCCATGATACGTACAACTACATGGTTCATTATGGAAATCATGCAGAGAAACGTAATTTGATTGATGTATTCTTTAATCAAGATCGAGGAATGCTTGTCATCCTAGGATTGATTCCTATTACATTTATATCCTGGTACATGGGTGATTTCTTCTTATCCTTGCCATCTATACCTTATCCAACTATTGAAGGAACTTGGCCTACTGTAGCTTGGAATATAGGTCTTGTGGCTGCCTCCGTTTTAGGGTTTTATTGGTTCCGCTATGGTGGAACCTTATCTCATGATGATAAACCAGAATGGGATACGATTCCTACAGTAGTAAAAGAGGATATATTCTTTGCTCGTGCTACAGTGCCAGATCTATGTGCCTTAGAAACGGTGCTAAAACATCCACTTCGTGATGAATATACCGCATCCGGTGAGGACATTGATGACGCGATTCACCGCATTGTTCCTAAGAAATATAAAGATTCTTGGCAGGATTTGAATACACCGCTTCATGCGTTTAAGCGCGTTGCATCAGGTCCTCGTATTGATAAACCACAACATATATTCTTTATTGTTGGTGAAAGTATCCCACAATGGTCTCTTGATGAACCTTATAAGGAACTTAATATATGTCCTGGTTTATGGGATTTTAAAGATAATCCACATACGGCGCAAGTACCTAATTTCTTGCCTGCCGGTAATGTATCTCGTCCATCCATTGTGAGTCTGTTATCTGGTGTCTATGATGCGGGTATGGAAATCAATGAACGGGAAGCCTTCTGGCATGAATCATTGCCGACTTCTTTGGCATCTCAAATGAAACGTTTAGGTTATGATACGATTTATTGGTATGGTGGCAATGCATCGTATGGTAACTTTAATCACTTTGGTAAGGCTCAAGGATTTGACCGCGTAGAAAGTGCTTCCGTTTTTTGTGGTCCCCATGCACCTAAAACATGGGTAGGCGTCTATGATCATGTATTTTTAGAACATATTGAAGAGGAAATCAAATCTTTAGAACATCCTACATTCCATTTTATTTACACAACATCCAATCATGGACCTTATAAAATGGAGGATTCCTTATTAGATTATGATCCTGAACAGGTGATGCCAAACCTTGGAGATGATTTAAAATCCAATAAGAAACGCAATAAGGAATTGGCTACCTATCGCTATAGTGATAAGGCAATTTTTAACTTTGTTAATGCTATGAAAGAGGCATTTCCTGATAGTTTATTCGTTGTCACTGGTGACCACTCTAATCTATTTGGCTCTTTGAATAATACATCCTTAATTCAACGAGACTATACCTTGCGCGATACATTCTGTACGGTAGGGCTGTTACAACATTTTGCTTTCACCAAGGATATGATTACGGCGCCCATTGGCACGCATATGAGCCTCATGCCTACTATAATTGAAGCCATTGCGCCAAAGGGTTTCGAATATTATTCCATCGTACCGTCCTTGTTTGATGAACAGCCAGATACATTAGTTACACCATATCAATGGATTACGCCTCATATGATGGGCGATGTTCGTATGGATTATGGTGAAAGTAACATACCGTCCTATAAACCGGTTGAGCCAATTCGCCCTATTAATAATCACGGAGATGATGCTCGAGATTGGACAATGTTGACCATGTGGCTCATTAATCATGAGGACAGCATGAATAAGTCGTAGTATAATTAAATGATAATAGTCTATTGATGTATATGTAACCAGTATTTCGTATACATCAATAGATGCTACTAAATGTGTATTGATATGTGTATGATAGGAGGAATCTATGTCTATAATCAATGTTGTAGGTGCCAAAATTTGGGGTGGCGGCGAACAATATGTATATGATATTTGTAAACAATTACAACAGAGACATAGGACTGCCTATATCTTAGTGGACCAATCGAATGAAGATATGCAATCTCGGTATGCCAAAGTGGGCCATGTGATGACTGCCAATCTCTATACCTTGAAGGGTTTTCTATCTGTTAATGCCGTGGCTAAACAGATGAAAGAACAGGGGATTAATACGATTGTATGCCACTCCGGTAAATATATCTTATTCTGTATTGCTCTTAAGCAGTTAACAGGTGCTAAATTGGTATTTATAAAGCATAATCTTGTACCTGGTAAAACAGATATATATCATAGATGGATCAATGCACAAGTAGATGCCTTTGTTTGTGTGTCTAAACTTGTTTATGACGATCTTATGACGCCTGCTATTAAGGATACTAGCAAATACCATGTTGTATATAATGGTATTGATCCGAACCGATTCCGGTCTTTTTCAGATGCTGTTCCCATGAAATATAAGGTTAGAACCTTTGGATATAGTGCACGTATAACAGAACGGAAAGGTTTGTATCTGATTTTAAGTGCTCTGGAACAGATTCATCAAAACAATCCCGATGTTCGATTGATTATATCGGGGGCTGGTACAGAGGATCAAATTAAGAAATTAAAAGATTATATACGTGCACATCAAATGCATTCTTACGTTGAATTTATAGGCTTTACACGAGATATTGAAGGTTTATATAGATCCATAGATTGCTTACTATTGCCAACAATAACGCGTGAAGCCTTTGGTCTCGTTATTTGTGAGGCTATGTATTGCGGTGTACCAGTCATCACAAGTGGCTCTGGGGCTCAGCGAGAAATCATAGACGATGGTGAATCTGGCTTTATTGTAGATCCGTTGAACGAACACAGCTTACAACAAGCCATAGAACATGTGATGAGTGATGCTGTAAACTTGCCAAATATCATCACAAAGGCACGACAAGTTGTGGAACAGCGATTCATTGTTAATCGTGTGGCAGATGAATTAGTTACGATTATAGATAATTTACACTCCACTAATAAGTAATGATAAGGTTTGGTAGTTTTTTAGTGGATAGGAGTTTGAGATGGGATATTTAGAAACACAATGGCAGCGAGGTCGTAAGATTTACGGCAAACGTAGTTGGAGGGAAACACGACGCACTTTCCTCCATACAATGCGCTCTATCCGCAATAAACGAGAAATAGAGGCACTAGAGAACTATTTTGCAAGCTATACGCCAGATCCAACCTTATTAGACCGTCAAGTTGGTCTATTTGAGTTAATGACACGATATTTCTTGTTTAAAAGCTCAACACCACAGGAACGATTAGAGGCTATTATTAATCATTTTGATTATTTAAAAGATGTATTTACAGACGAAGCCATACGTGAAATGTACTCTGTAGATCCAGATAATATTTATGACGATGTTAGTCGTATGAATCGTGGTTTTATCGTATGGAAATCAGAAGATCTTGATATGGTGGCCCGTTTATATTATGGACCGGGTCAACGAAAAGAAGGGTTTTTAACCTTGTTGTTAACCTTGGGTAAACAAGGCGTATACCATGCTAACTTCCGCTTTGGTAAAGGTTTTAATGGGGAGCCCGCTATGTGGATTGGCACGATTCAAGGATATAAAGATGGCCTTGATAATGCTAAAACAGTTACTAAAAAGATGTTTGGGTATCGACCAAAAAACTTTATTATGTTCCTATTACGCCATATTGCAGCTACCTGTAAGGTAGAATCTATTTACGCTGTTTCTGATGAAGGCTTTTACGCAAATACCCACTTAGTTCGGGGTCACCGTGCTAAGGTAGCTGAGCTAGATCCATTGTGGGAGGAATCTGGTGGTGTTGTATGTAGTGATGACCGTTTCTTCAACATTCCATTAGAGGAATATCGTAAACCTATAGAAGAAATTAAATCACAAAAACGTAGCCAATACAGAAAACGCTATGAATTACTCGATCAATATGAGCAAGAGATTCAAGATCATCTGAAACCATTGTTACGTGTAAAATAGATATCTACAAAATAGATGTTAATATGATGAAAATTAGATTGTAACTATGTAGGTGAAAAGGGGTTAGTATGCAATCTTGGATAATTAAGAATTCTGAAATGGTGCTGACCGTACTCATTTCACTGATGATATGTACGACGCGGTCATCTATGGCATTAGGGAATTTAATATATAGCCTTATTATATTGATGACCTTAGTAACTTGTTGGTATAGACGACATGAAATCTCTGTACCACAGTCCATACGCCAATATGGATGGGCTTATTTAGGAATGTTACTATGCGTATTGCCGTCTGCATTAATTAGTACCGAAATAACGGTGACTACTAAATATTTCTTCAATATTTGGGTTTGGAAGGTATTAGTCATCGTACCAATTCTGTTATTTATTAAAAGTTCTCCCAAATTATACGCCATATTATCAGTATTCTTTGTATATATGGGCGTTGATGCTTTATCTGCCTTTGCACAGTATCTATTGGGCTATAATTTAGGTCCAGGAGGTCGTGCAGGTGGTGTTATTCACGGCTCTATGATGGGGCTAGCCATGTTGTTAACATTGGCCTTTCCATTGGCTTTAATTGCTGCTTATGATAAAGCATTTCCTTCATATCTGAGAAAATCAGCTGTATTCTCTTTATTTGGTATGTTATTGGGGATGTGGGGCAATCAAAGCCGTGGTTCTTGGTTATTTAATGGCATTAACGGTATACTCATAACATTGCGCTATTGCTTTGTTAATATTCGCTATATATTGGTACTACTTGTAGCCGTTGTAGGTATAGGATATGCATTTAGTAGTCATCAAGACTATGTAGCTCGTTTTGAAAGCACTTTTAATATAAGCACAGATGGTTCAAATTTGGGCCGTATCTATGTATGGGAAGCAGATAAGCATATGATTATGGATCATCCTGTAACAGGTGTTGGTCCTGGATTATGGCAAAAAACATATAGAGAACACTATAAATTAAAACAAGAAACTCAAGATCTAGGCCATTCTCATAATAATCTATTGCAAATAGCCTCTGAATCTGGCCTATTAGGGCTCATTGGATTCTTAGGTTTTTCATTCTTTATATTCTGTAAATCTTTGATACATTATGTTAAATCAAGAAACCCTTATGATTTATCAATCCTTGTAGGTTTAATTAGTTACTTATTCCTATTTGGATCAGTTGATTATACGTGGGGAAATTCATCTGGTATTCGCATGTTTTGGATTGTTATGGGCATCATGATTCAATTGAAAACAATTGAGAGTTAATTGAGAATCA
>NZ_DXLG01000004.1:0-9814 GCF_019414865.1 Veillonella sp. | reverse complement strand
ATTGTTATGGGCATCATGATTCAATTGAAAACAATTGAGAGTTAATTGAGAATCAATTGAGAATCACAGGGTTATTTAGGAAATATTTACGCATTATTTAATTGATTTTTATGTCTAATTTAAATAGACCCAAAATCTCCAAAAAACTGCATAAAAGATAGCTAAAATCTATGTTTTTTCATAGTTTTAAACTTTTGAATATGATACAATATATGTAAATATTGGTACATTGTATTCGTATGGTTTAGAGGTTGTTTTCTTAAAAATTGTATTGAGAAAACAACCTTTTTTTATAGTTTGGGGTATTAGTATGAATAGTTCTGGATATAATAATCACAACAAATTGCTTATTAGCAAAATCATAGTGCTTATAGCAGATTATGTTTCTATTGTGTTAGGCACATTAGCGGCCTATCATTTGCGTTTAAACTTGCCATTTTTACCGGTGAGTTCAAATTTTAAGGTAGATGAAATCTATGTATATGGTGTTATACCTTTCGTATTTTTAGCCATATTATTGCTCAATAATGCCTATTCTGTAGTATCTCCTTATTGGGATACGATGAAGAACTTATTCCGTAGTATCACTATTGGCGTCGTTGTATCCATTGTACTCATGTACACAGGTCATGTAATCAACGATGTATCTCGACTCTTTGTTATCTTTGCCTATCTATTTATGCTGCTCTTTATCTTTAGTAGTCGTTTTATTGTAGGTAAAATTCTTTCAAAAGCAGGATACTTAAATATACCAGTCCTTCTCGTTGGTGCAGGTAAAACAGCAGAGCTCGTAAAGAAATCTTTAGATCGTATGCCAATTGCTACCTATAAGATTATTGGTTATGTAGATGATAATCCTAAATCCTCTACCATTGCTAAAGAATATCCATGTCTCGGTGCTTTTTCCGATGTTGAACGAGTTATTAAAGATACAGGTGTACAAACCGTCCTTATATGTGCACCAGGGTTAGAGCCTAAAAAGTTAGTATCCTTGATCAATCACTTGCAACTATTAGTAAATCGCGTTGCCTTTGTACCTGAGTTGTTTGGTTTGCCTACAAGTAACATTACGGCTCGTGGCATGATGGAAGAGCAAGCTGTTGTATTGCGGGTACAAAATAACTTGGCTCGCAAGTCTAACCGTATTATGAAACGCATCTTTGATATTGTCGCTACTGTTTGTGGTGGTATCTTGATTTTACCAATCCTCGCCATCGTAGCTGTGTTGATTTATTTAGATTCTCCAGGTCCTATCGTATTTGGTCACAAGCGCGTTGGCCAAGGTGGTAAAGAGTTCCCATGCTATAAATTCCGCTCCATGGTGCCTAATGCGCAAGAGGCGTTGGAGGTATATTTGAAAGAAAATCCTGCAGCTCGTGAGGAATGGGAACGAGATTTCAAATTAAAAGATGATCCTCGTGTTACAAGAATTGGTAAATTCCTACGTAAAACGAGTCTTGATGAATTGCCACAATTGTGGAATGTTCTCGTTGGGGATATGAGTCTTGTAGGTCCACGCCCTATCGTGCGCGATGAAATCGTAAAATACGGCGACTATATCAACGACTTTTACCTTGTACCACCAGGGATTACCGGTGTATGGCAAGTGAGCGGTCGTAGCGATACTACCTATGAAGAACGGGTATTAATGGACTCTTGGTATGTTCATAACTGGTCTGTGTGGATCGATATTGTATATTTATTGAAAACTGTGTTGGCTGTCGTTAAATCGAAAGGGGCTTATTAGTCGGGGGGATTATGAGGGATAGTAGTTTTGATATTATGAAGGGGATTGCAATTTTGCTTGTTGTTTTGGGCCATTCTGTTCCAGACCAAGCAAGTGCTAGTGGTATTGCTAGTTATCCTTTATATTTGATGCGGACTATAATTTATAGCTTCCATATGCCTGTATTCTTCTTTGTAGCTGGCTATTTTATGCATATACCTTTGAAAGAAGGATTCAAGAAATTTATAAAAGATAAAAGTATACGTTTGATGGTTCCCTATTTTACTATTGGACTATTATATTTCCCCTTCAAATTAGTTTTATCAAAATTTGCAAATCAGCAAATTAATCCGCAAGATATATGGAAAATATTTATTGGTATTAATCCGGATGGGGAACTATGGTTCTTATATTGCTTGTTCTTTATTTCAATCATTATTGCCTTATTGGTTAAACGTGTAAATTTAGGTTTATTAATCTTATCTTTCATCATTGGCATGTTATCTGATGTATTAAATATCTTTTCTGTACCTATGGTATCAAAGATATTGTACTTCCAATTCTTCTATATCTTAGGCTTATATATAAAGAAATATATGCTATTAGATTATATGAAATCTGCAGGAGTAGCCCTTACATCTCTTGTGATTTTTAGTGTAGGTAATTATGCATTACTACATGATATTAATGTGTTTAAAATACTTACTCTTGTAACAGCAGTTTCGGGCATTACTATTACATACTATATAGCTAACCAAATCTCATCTAGAATCGGATTATATAAAACACTACTAATCTTTTTAGGCACTGTCTCAATGGATGTTTATATCTTTAGTGATATCGTTAAGATTCCATTCAGAATTGTACTTTGGTCTAAATTAGGATTGTATTATGAAGCTTTTATTGTATGCTTCTTAGCATCTACAATTCTATCTATCTTGATAGGTCATATTTTAAGAAAAAATTATTATTCACGATTGCTATGTCTTGGAATGAAAAAATAAGGATATACATATGAAAAAACAATTTGATTATTTAGTAGTTGGGGCGGGCCCATTTGGTGCTGTATTTGCCCATGAGGCGCACAAGCGTGGTAAATCTGTACTTGTTATCGATCGTCGTAATCATATAGCAGGTAATCTGTATTGTGAAAGCAAAGACGATATTAACATTCACGTGTATGGTGCGCATATTTTCCATACATCCTTAAAGCATGTGTGGGATTATGTGAATCAATTTGCTGAGTTCAATCACTATGTAAATAGTCCTGTAGCGAACTATAAAGGTGAAATGTACAATTTGCCTTTTAATATGAATACCTTCTCCAAAATGTGGAATATTCGAACTCCAAAAGAGGCACAGGATATCATTACAAAGCAACGGGCTGCTATTACAAGTGAACCAAAGAACTTAGAAGAGCAAGCTATTAGCCTTGTAGGTACAGACATTTACGAAAAACTCATCAAAGGGTATACGGAAAAACAATGGGGCCGTAAATGTACAGAATTGCCAGCTTTCATTATTAAGCGTTTACCAGTTCGTTATACCTATGATAACAATTACTTTAATGACCGTTTTCAAGGCATTCCTATGGGCGGTTATACCAAGATGATTGAACGCATGTTAGAGGGCATCGAAGTTCGTTTAGGTGTAGACTTCCTCAAACATCGTGATGAATATGAAGCCTTGGCAGATAAGATTATCTATACAGGTCCTATTGATGAGTATTTTGATTACTCTGAAGGTGTATTGGAATATCGTGGTCTTCACTTTGAAACTGAACGTCTTGAAGAGGAAAATCATCAAGGTGTTGCCGTTGTGAACTATACAGAAGGGGACATTCCGTATACTCGCATTATTGAACATAAGCATTTTGAATTTGGTACACAACCTGTTACATATGTAACAAAAGAATATCCAAAAGACTGGAAAATTGGCGAAGAAGCCTATTATCCAGTGAACGATGTAAAGAATTTAGACCTTTACGCAAAATATGTTAAAAAGGCTGAAACGATTTCCAATGTTATCTTTGGTGGTCGTTTAGGGGAATATAAATATTACGATATGGATAAGGTTATTGCTAGCGCTTTGGCATTAGTAGAAAAGGAGTTAGCCTAACCAAGTTTTCATATGGTAAGTAGATAGACTTGAGAGACAACACTCATGTAGGAGAGTACTAGTGAATATTAAGATTTTAGTAGCCACCCATAAGCAATATTGGATGCCAGAGGATTCCGTATATATGCCAATCCATGTAGGTAGAGAAGGCAAAGCTGATATTGGTTATACCGGCGATCATACAGGAGATAATATCTCCTCAAAAAATGCGAATTATTGTGAATTAACAGGCCTGTATTGGGCTTGGAAAAACCTTGATGCGGACTATATCGGTCTTGTTCATTACAGACGATACTTTACGCGCAAAGAGGTGCGTTCCGTAGAGGACAAAAAGAATCAAATTCTTACAGGTCCAGAATGGGAAAAAATACTTTCAGAGTATCCTGTTGTGGTAGCAGATAAGCGTAAATATTATATTGAATCTAATCGTTCTCACTATAATCATGCCCATCACAGCGACGGCCTTGATGCGGCAGAGCAAATCATCGCTGAAAAATATCCAGAATATAGCGCTGCTTTCACAAAAGTTTGCAATCGCACATGGGCGCATATGTTCAATATGTTTGTTATGCGCCGCGACCTATTTGATCAATACTGCGAGTGGATGTTCTCCATCTTGGAGGAAATCGAACATCGCGTCGATATTTCCAATTACGATACATACGAAGCGCGTATTTATGGTTTTGTAAGCGAAATCTTGCTCGACGTATGGATTGAAGCAAATAACATCGACTATAAAGAACAAAATGTATCCTTTATGGAGCCACAAAATTGGTTGAAAAAAGGTGGCTTATTCTTAAAAAGAAAATTCTTTAAATAATAGACCTATTTATATTATGGAGAAATTTTTTGATGCGAGAAATTGGTTTTTCGGAAATTAAGCGTGTCGCTTTAGATATTTTAAAAGATGTGGCACATTTTTGTGATACACATGATATTCGATATGTATTAGCCTATGGAACGATGTTGGGGGCTGTTAGACATAAAGGTTTTATTCCATGGGATGATGATATTGATATTATGATGCCACGGGATGATTATAATCGTTTTATTAAGTTATATAATGACCATAATCCAAGATATCAAGTATATTCTATTGAAAACGATGATAGTTACACCTATACAATGGCAAAGGTATTCGATCAAGAAACAGTTATGATTGATAATACATTATGGCGTAATTTTGATAAAGCAGGTGTATTTATAGATATTTTCCCTATGGATGGGTTACCAGATGATACACAGGCACAACAAAAACTTTTTAGACACCAACAACTTTTAAACTTGTTGTTCCATGGGTCGTCTATGAAGTTTACATTTAGCAATCGCTACGTAGACTCTAAAGGTAGCTTTGCTAAGCTAAAAGGTTATATTCGTACATTCTTGAAATTTGGTGCCATCAGCTTAATGCATTTTTTGCCAACTACAAGTTTAATTAAAAAGATTAACCAAGATGCACAACAGTATCCATTTTCAGATGCGGAATATATAAGTGTTCTCGTTGATTGTGCAAGTGGTAATAAACGAGAGGTCTATGAAAAGACCTTGTTTGATAATAGAAGTTTATATCCTTTTGAGGATACTGAGTTTTGGGGACTTACAGATAGCGATTTCTATTTAAGTCATTTGTACAATAATTATATGGAAGTACCACCTGAAGATCGCCAGGTACCGCATCATAACTATAGAGTATATTGGAAACAATAAGAGGGGATTATATTATGAAACTATTTACAGTAGGACCAACACAAATGAGAAAGGAAATTCTTGATGTAAGACATCAACAAGTTCCTTATTTTAGAACAGCAGAATTTTCTGAAGTTATGTTAGACTCAGATAAACTGCTCAAAAAGTTTATGAATGCACCAGAAAGCTATAAATCCATCTACTTAACAGCTTCTGGTACAGGCGCATTAGAAGCTACTATTATGAATTGTATGAATGAAACTGACCATGTACTAGTTATTAATGGTGGTACTTTTGGGCAACGTTTTGTTGATTTATGCGAACTCCATGAGATTTCTCATACTGTGATTAAATTAGAAGATGGCGAGGCGTTGACTGCTAAACACTTTGATGCAGTAGAAGAACAATCATTTACCTTTGTTATTGCTAATATTGATGAAACTTCTACAGCACAGCTATATGATATTAATTTATTAAGTAGCTTTGCTAAAAAGAAACAAGCGTACTTAGTGATTGATGCAATTAGTTCGTTCTTAATCGATCATTATGATATGGCTGGTAATAATATTGATGTTACTATTTTGAGTTCCCAAAAAGGACTTTGTATTGCACCAGGTATATCTCCTATTGTAATTAGTGACAGATTATATGAGGAACGTGTAAAAAATAATCACATTAAGAATCTTTATTTTGATTTCAACCAATATATAAAGAACTTTACAAGAGGTCAAACACCATTCACACCTGCTGTTGGGGTATGTTTAGAAATGAATAAAGCATTACATTTAATTGAAGAAGAAGGTTTTGAAAACTATTTATCTCGTATTGATAGTGTGGCAAAAGATTTCAGAAATAGAATTAAAGAACTACCAGTATCTCTTCCTGCTTTTACTATCAGTAATGCGGTTACACCTATTCGTTTTGAACAACCAATTGCTAAAGATGTATTTACAATTTTGAAGGACAAATATGATATTTTTGTAAATCCTACGGGTGGCGTTAATGAAGACTATGTACTACGCGTTGCTCATATTGGTGATACAACCATTGAGGATAATAAAATGATCGTAGAAACAATGAAATCAGTCATTAAAGAGATTACAGGTAAATAATATGGTAAAAGTGATAACATATGGAACATATGATTTGTTTCATGAGGGACATTATAATCTATTAAAGAATGCAAAAGCATTAGGTGATTATCTTATTGTTGGGGTTACATCCGACTATTTTGATAAATCTAGAGGCAAATTTAATGTTCGTGATTCTTTAATGACGCGCATAGATAATGTGCGTGCTACAGGTTTTGCAGATGAAATTGTAGTAGAAGAATATTTTGGCCAAAAAATAGATGATATCAAACGTTTTAATGTAGATATATTTACTGTTGGATCTGATTGGGAAGGCTATTTTGATTATTTAAATGAGTATTGTAAGGTAGTTTACCTACCAAGAACACAAGGTATTTCTAGTACTCAAATCAGAAATTCTGAGAATGTTAGATTAGGTATTATTGGTAATGAAGTTATTTTGGACAGATTTTTAGATGAGTCTAAATTTGTTAGTGGTATTGATATTATAGGTGGGTACACAGAGGCAGATGAGACTGATACTATCTATAAATCATACCAGTTTAATGATTTAGAGCAATTTTGTTCATCTGAAAAGTTACTAGATGAGGTAGATGCGGTATATATTAATATGCCTTTATCTAAACGTGGTGCGTATATTGAAAAAGCACTACAAGCTAGAAAACATGTATTAACAGAATTTCCATTTAGTAGTGACCTTGATGAAACATTACGCTTGATGGAGTTAGCGAAATCTTCCAACTTAGTATTAATGGAAGGCTTAAAAACAGCGTATAGCCCTGCTTTTAATAAGTTAATTGCCATGGCCCGTAGTGGAAAAATTGGTAAAATCTTTAATGTAGAGGCTAATTTTACACAAGTTTTGGGGGAAGATTTGGCTAATCAAATTAGAATAGCTGGTGGTAGTATTTTATCCTTAGCATCCTATCCATTATTAGCTATCTTTAAACTCCTAGGATTTGATTATAATCGCGTTGATTTTATAAGTCATAAGGTTGACGATGTCGATATTTTATCAAAGATTAATTTTCTTTATGATGATGCTATGGCCTCCGCTACTGTGGCAATCAATGCTAAGGCAGAGGGAGATTTAGTTATATCTGGTTCTAAAGGATATATTTATGTACCAGCGCCTTGGTGGAAAACAGAATTCTTTGAATTGCGTTTTGAAGATGTGAACTTAAACCAAAAATACTTCTATAAGTTTGAAGGTGAAGGCTTACGATATGAAATCGTTGAGTTCTTAAAATGTATTAGAGAGGACTCTGAAAGCTTCTTGATGAGCCATCAAGATATGATTGAAGAGGTACGCGTCCTCAATAAGTTTGTATCTGATACCGATGTTACTGTAATTTAGTATGGGATTTGATGAGTATGCAACAATTATCTTTACGAGAAGTTCAGCTAGAAGAGTTAAATCTTCTCAAGGATTTTGACCAATTTTGCAAAAAATATAATTTAAAATATAGTTTATGTTATGGCACATTAATAGGTGCAGCTCGACATAAAGGGTTTATACCTTGGGATGATGATATTGATGTTTGCATGCCAAGACCTGATTATGAACGGTTATTAACGTTAAAAGAGCACTATGATCACGATGGATTAGAGCTAATTGCTAATCCTATCAATCATAGTTTGGATGCAACCTATGCGGCTATCATCAATAAAAATATTCCTTGTGAAAATACATATTCTAATACATTACGTAGCAAGTATTTATGGATAGATATTTTCCCTGTTGATGGATTTAGTGAAGATATGTCCATTATGAAAGAGATTTATGATAAATCGATTTTTTATCAAAAAATACTTACATTAGCTAGCGCTAAACTGTTTAAGGGGAAATCTCTTATTCATGCTTTAGGTAAATTAGTTATTGTTCCATTGTGCCGTTTATTTGGTAAACAACGTTGTATCGATATCATGGATCGTTTGGCTAAATCTTATGACTATACTAAATCAGAGTATGTTGGTGTAATTGCCTGGGGTGAAGGTGTAAAGGAACGATTGCCTAAACAGGATTTTGAGAAGATGACTACTATTGAATTTGAAGACCAATCATTCTCTGTTATGTCCTGTTGGAGAGAATATCTAGATAATATGTATGATGACTATATGCAGATGCCTCCTGAGGATCAACGCTGTGGACATAATATTGTTGCTTATAAGATAAATCGAAAGGATTAAGTATATGGAGCCATTAATTTCTATTATTGTTCCTATTTATAATGTTGAACAGTATGTTGATAAATGTATTCAATCAATACTTAATCAAACCTATCAAAATTTAGAAATTATTTTAGTCGATGATGGAGCAACCGATTGTAGCGGTTCTATTGCCGATTCTTATGCAGCGAAGGATAAACGCATAAAGGTCTTTCATAAGGAAAATGGCGGGCTTTCCGATGCTCGTAATTATGGTTTAGATCATGTTACAGGAGACTATATTTTATTCGTTGATAGTGATGATTTTATAGAAAATACAATGTGTGAAAGATTGCTTACTGTAGCGAATAGTACCAATGCTGATATGGTATCTTGTAATTACTATATCTACAGAGAAGCTGATGATATTAGTATACATACTATGTCTGTTCAAGATGATAAACGAACTTTCACAGGCATGGATATGTTGAGATATTATCTATTAAAAACTGAACCATTCGATCTCAATGTAGTATGGAATAAACTTTTTAAATCTGAGTTATTCAATGGGACAGTATTAGTTCGTTTTCCAAAGGGGAGAGTTCAAGAGGATAATTTTACTATTTTCAGGCTATTTTTAAATGCTAATACTATAGTAACAGTAAATGAACCCCTTTATTATTATGTACAACGCGCTGGTAGTATAATGGCTAATTTCAGTAGACGTTTTATGACAGATACAGTAGAGTCCCATATATATATGAGTGATTATCTTATGAATCACTGTAGTAGTGTAGAGAACGAGCTGCAATTGTATCTATTAAATTCCTATGTGGAATTATCTCGTAGAGTCTGTGCAAATAAATGTAAGACAGAGTATAAAGATTTACTCACACAATATAAACACTATGTATTAGATCATACGGCTGATACCAGTCATAATCCATTGTGGAAGTGCAAACAATATATAAAGAGGTTATTGGTTAAATTGTATTATTAACTATGAATCATAACCATATTTGTACGGTTGTATATTACATATAAT
>NZ_DXLG01000039.1 GCF_019414865.1 Veillonella sp. | reverse complement strand
TTATATATGTTATAGATTTATCTTTCAAATGCTAATCAGAAATGATTAAGTAGCTTAACAGAATTATTCTGCAGCTTCAGCACCGTCTAAAGATTCGCCTTGACGACCTTCAAGAACAGCGTCTGCCATTTTACCAGCCAACAATTTTACAGCGCGAATAGCGTCATCATTTGCTGGGATTGGGAATTCTACTTCATCAGGATCGCAGTTAGTGTCAACTGTTGCAACAACTGGAATACCCAATTTTTTAGCTTCTGCAATAGCGATTTTTTCTTTTTTAGGATCAACTACGAAAAGAGCACCTGGCATTTTAGGCATATCTTTGATACCGCCAAGATATTTTTCCAATTTTTCCATTTCATGACGAAGACCGATAACTTCTTTTTTAGGCAATACTTCGAAAGTACCATCTTCTGCCATAGCTTCCAATTGTTTTAAACGTTTAATACGAGTTTCAATTGTTTTGAAGTTAGTCAACATACCGCCCAACCAACGTTCATTAACGAAGAACATGTTAGCACGGATAGCTTCTTCTTTAATAGCTTCTTGAGCTTGTTTTTTAGTACCTACGAACAAGATTACTTCGCCTTGGGAAGCAACTTCACGCAAGAAATTGTAAGCTTCTTCTACTTTTTTAACTGTTTTGGACAAGTCAATGATATAAATACCATTGCGTTCAGTGAAGATGAATTTCGCCATTTTAGGGTTCCATCTTCTAGTCTGATGACCAAAGTGTACACCAGCCTCTAATAATTGTTTCATTGATACTACTGCCATTGTGGCACCTCCTGTTAATTAACCTCCGCCGCTTCATCCTTCGGGTCACCCAAAATTAGGCACAGTACCGAAGTCCACCGACGTGCATATTTTTCATACCCAGTAATTTTACCAAAAAATTATTCTAAAAGCAAGCAAGGAGTGAGGATTTATTTAAGAAAACCTCACTCCTTCTATTTGATTATAAAATTATTTTTCTAGTAGCTATTATTTCAAAACATAATACTGTTTAGATACTACTCATATTATTAAGATAGTAAACTCAAAATAACAATTATTATAATAACTAGTTATTTCGAATGGCCTCAATCATATTTGCTCGATCATCAGCGCCAAACACAGCGGAACCAGCAACTAAAATTGTAGCACCTGCTCGTTTAATAGGTACACAAGTAATATCATTAATACCGCCATCTACTTCAATAACTGCAGTTGTGTTGTCCACTTCTTCTAATAGCATTTTAGCTTGTTTAACTTTTTTAATAGCGTTTGGAATAAAGGATTGACCACCAAAGCCAGGATTTACGGACATAATTAAAATCATATCAAGATCACCTGCTACATCCTCCAATAAAGATACTGGTGTACCTGGATTAAGTGATACCCCTGCTTTCATACCACATTGTTTGATATGTTGAATCAATCGATGCATATGAGGCACTGTTTCTTGATGGAATGTAAAATACTCTACACCAATCTTTGCAAACTCTTCTACGTAATCACCAGGATTAGTAACCATTAAATGAACATCAAATGGTAGTTGTGTATAAGGACGGATTGCTTTTACTATAGGTGCACCAAAGGTTAGGTTTGGTACAAAATGACCATCCATAATATCAATATGCAATAAGTCTGCTCCTGCTAATTCAATAGATTTTATTTCTTCACTTAATGTTGCAAAATTTGCAGAGAGCATAGATGGTGCAATTTTAATCATTTTAAAACCTCTTTCGTTGACTTTCTATGTCATTACGTATAGACATATATGCATCATATCGTCCTTGATGAATATGGCCAGCCTCTAAAGCATCTTTTATGCCACAAATAGGTTCATGTTCATGATAACAAGGATTAAATTTACATGTATCAACATAATCACTAAATTCAGGGAATAACGTAGGTAACCGTTCTAATGAAACATCATTGAACTCAATGGCGCTAAAGCCTGGTGTATCCATGATAAAGGAATTTGAATCCAAACTATATAAGGAAGCATGACGAGTAGTATGTTTACCACGCTTAATTTTGTCACTAACCTCTCCCGTTTGGAATGCAAACTTAGGGTCCACTGCATTTAATAAACTACTTTTACCAACCCCGGAAGGACCTGCAAAAGCAGTTACCTTGTGTTCTAAGACATGACGTAAGTCATCAATACCTGTCATATTATATGTTGATGTCATCAATACTTCATAGCCGATAGATTGATAAAGTTTTACCATCTCTTCCGTATCTGAATCCATCAAATCACATTTGTTGATACATAATACAATAGGAATATCTGCATGCTCAATCATAACCAACATTTTATTGAGCAATAACTCATTAATATCCGGCTCATGGGCAGCTACAACCAATACAACTTGGTCTATATTGGCTACCGCAGGTCTTACCATAGCATTATGACGATCATGGATGGACTCAACGAATCCATCCTCTGAAATCGTAACACGGTCACCAACAAGTAAACTGTAGCGACCTTTCTTTAATCTGCCTCGAACTTTACATTCATGAACAGTACTGTTATCGTCTTGTACATAAAAGTAACCATTCATATTTTTGACAACAATACCTGTAATCATAATTCCCCTATAATGCTGTTTCTTGTACTAATGCACCATTGAGATAAACCTCAATGCGAACATTACCTACACCAGACACTTTTTTAACAATACGATCACCAGGTTTATTTGTATCATCGTAGATTACAGCAGAACCGTCATCATCTTTTACGACAATTTTTAGCTCTTGGTTTTTAGAGCCTGCCGGCACTGTAATATCTACCGTACCAGTAGTTTTATTACTACTGCTGTCAGATTTTTTATCATTTTTCTTTTTGTCATCTTTATATTCAGTAGTTAGATTTACTGCAGTACCTTCATCAATTTCATCGCCAGCTTTTATGCTTTGTTCTGTTACAATAGATTTTTCCTCTACAGAACCAGCGACTTGATTAACACCAAGATGAGCATTACTCAATGTATCTCGTGCATCTTTTAAAGTCATACCAATAACATTTGGCATTTGAATCTTTTTAGCTTTAGCTTTATTTACAACGAGATCAATTGTTGTACCTTTAGAAACTTTAGAATCACCAGATGGACTTTGAGCTATGATAACACCATCAGGTTTATTATCTACAGACTGTTGTGTTACTTTACCAACAACTAAACCAACATCTTTAAGTCGTTGTCGAGCTTGGTCTACTGTTAAGCCAGACAAATCCGGTACTGTAATATCACCAACACCTTTAGATACAACAAGGTGAATTGTACGTTGTTCTTTAACCTTTTCTCCTGCACCTGGTGTTTGAGAAATAACTTGACCAGCTGGTACATCAGGATTAGTAACCTCGCTTGTAGAAACACGCAAATGTTTATCTTCTAAAATATTTTTAGCTACAGAAACTTGTTTACCCACAACATTAGGTACATCTACAGTTGTGTTACTCCAGAAATTACCATAACTCAAGAAGGCACCTAAGAAGGCTACTAAAAAAATTACGGCAGCCCCTAGGACGATATATTTTTGTGGGATAGATGCAATTTTACTTAACATGCTCTTCTTTTTACCCTCATCTTTTTGCTCTTCTTGAATATCACTGAAATCCTCAAGTGCTTCAGGATCAACAGCTGGAATCATTTGAGTTGCAAAATCATATGGTTCATGACGTTGAGTTTTACCCATTGTAAAGCCTTGAGACAATCGTAAATCACTTATCATGTCAGAAATAGAATCAAAACGATCTGCAGGGTTTTTAGATAATGCCTTCATTACGACAGCTTCTAAAAGCGGTGGGATTGAAGGATTATATCGAGTTGGTGGAGCTACTTTTTCACGTACATGTTTTAATGCTACTGCAATTGGAGTCTCCCCTTCAAAAGGAACTTTACCTGTAAGCATTTCATATAAAACTACGCCTAAAGAGTAGATATCAGTATTACCATCTACTGGTTTCCCACTGGCTTGTTCAGGTGATAAATAGTGAGCAGAGCCTAAAATTGAATTCGTGTACATAACTGTATTAGTAGCATTCATAGCTCGAGCGATACCAAAGTCAGTTACTTTTACACGGCCCGTACGAGTAATAATGACATTATGAGGTTTAATATCACAATGCACTATTCCCATCGTATGCGCATGTTCTAACCCCTCTGCGATAGCAATAGTGAATTTTACAGCCTCGTCTATGGATAGTCTGCCATGTCGCGTTATATACTCCTTTAATGTTTCACCATCTACATATTCCATAATGATATAGTGTAAATCTTGATCAAACCCTACATCATACATATTTACAATATTAGGATGATTTAATTTGCCCGCCGCTTGTGCTTCTCGTTTAAAACGCGTAACAAACTCATCATCATTAGCAAAGTTAGCATGCAATACTTTAATTGCTACTTGTCTACCTAATAAGGTATCTTCTCCAAGATATACGTCAGCCATTCCGCCAACGCCAATTTTATCAACAATTCGGTAGCGGTTATCTAGAAGTATACCTTTTATATTCATAGTACTCATTATTTCTCCATTTCTAGATTAGATTGTTCCCACCACAATGGTCACATTATCTCCTGCTCCGACATCATATACGGTTTCCATCAATGATTCTACAACCTTCATATCATCATTATTAGATTGTAATGCACTAGCAATAACATCATCTGATACATAACCACATAGTCCATCAGTGCAAAGTAAAATACGATCACCTGGAAGAATAGATTCTACACCACTATCAACCTCTAAGGTATCATCAACCCCAACTGCACGGGTCAATAAATTTCGTTGAGGGTGATTTAGCATTTCATCCTTTGTAATCTCTCCAGCAGTTAATAATTCTTGTACCATAGAATGATCTGTAGTAATTTGTCGTAAAAGACCATCTCTATATACATACAAACGACTATCACCAACACTTGCCCAGTATAATTGGTCACCATTAACGGCCGTAACAACAGCAGTAGTGCCCATACCAGCAAGACGTTCTTCATGAGCTACGCGATTAGCTATACGTTCATTGGCATGAATAATAGCATCACATAAATTTTGTTGCCCCACAGTTTCAAGGGAGGCCAAATACTCTTTAATTTCATCAACAGCATAGGTACTAGCGATTTCACCGCCACTATATCCACCCATGCCATCAGTGACAGCGCAAACGTTACCATCAATAAAGAAACGGTCTTCATTGCGCTGACGCACAAGTCCAATTTTACTTAAACCAACAAAATTATTCATAATTCTCCTTTTTCCGACCATGAGCTGCTTTTAATTGCCCACATGCGGCTTGGATAGCATCGCCCATCTCTTTACGTACCGTTACAGATACGCCATAGGAAGCAACGATGTCTTTAAATGTATTCATATTCGTAATAGATGGTTTATATAATTCTATATGTTCATTGCCATTAACAGGTATTAAATTAACATGGCAATTTGGGAAATCTTTACAGATTTTCCCCAATGCATGAGCCTCCTCCATAGATGCATTTACTGAATCTATAAGAATATACTCAAAGGTGATACGACGTTGAGTCGTATCATAATAATATTTTACCGCATCTAAGACTTCCGTCAATTCATAACGAGCCCCAACTGGCATAATACTACGACGCACTTCATTATTTGTAGCGTGTAATGAAAGAGCCAACGTTATAGGCAAACCTTCATCAGCTAATTTATAAATATTAGGAACCCAACCACAAGTGGAAATAGTCATCTTCCGATAACTAATATTACAAATCATAGGATCATGTAATAGTTGCAGTGACTGCAAAACATTATCATAGTTTTGTAATGGTTCCCCTGCCCCCATAACTACAACAGAATGGATTTGCTCTTTTGTAAGAGCTCCGAAAATAACAACTTGTCCAATGATTTCAGACACTGTTAAATCACGATATAAACCACCCTGTGTAGAGGCGCAGAACACACAACCCATGGCACAGCCAACTTGAGAAGAAACACATACAGAGTATCCATAATGTTGCTCCATTAAAACGGCTTCTACCCGGCTTTGATCAGTCATTTCAACAAGGATTTTACGAGTCTTCCCATCTGGAGATACAAACTCCGTAATTAATGTAGGCAAAGAGATAATACAATTATCACTTAACCATTGACGCAATTCTTTTGGGAATTGTGTCATTTCTTGAAAATCGAACACATATCTATGATAGATATAGTCGATTAACTGTTTCGCTCGAAACTTTTGTATATTATGGGTCTTAAAGATAGATTGTAACTCTTCTAAAGACTTACCCAATAATTCTATCATGGTACTCCATTTCTATTATTATGATATGCGTTTTACACGAGCCATAAAGAATCCATCCATCTGATCTCGTGGCGGATATGTTGTAATCATACCCTCTACAGCTTGTGGCAACCCTTCAAATGATACAGGATCAATGATAAAGTTCTTATGAGTTGCTAGGAATTTTTCTAGTACATCCTCATTTTCCCCACTATTGATAGTACAAGTAGAGTATACTAAATATCCATCAACTTTAACCATTTCAGCAGCTTTTTCTAATATTTCAAGCTGTAATGGAGGTAAGTCAGTAAGTAAAGATTGTGTTTTACGCCAACGCATATCCAACTTTTTTTGTAATATGCCAAGTCCAGAACACGGTGCATCTACTAAGACGCGATCGAATTGTTCTTTCCAATTATCGGGTAAATAACGACCGTCTTGTAGCTTAGTTGAAACTATGGATACTCCAAGTCGTTCAGCATTTTGATTCATAAGCTCTAATTTATGATCGTATATATCACAACTCATAATAGCACCCGTATTATTCATGAGACTTGCCATATGCATAGACTTACCACCTGGTGCAGCACAACAATCTAATATGCGCTCGCCTGGCTTAGGATCAACTACATGAGCAACGAGCATAGACGCTTTATCCATAAAGGTAATATGACCTTCCATAACAGGTTTTGCTTTTTCCAAGTGCCCTTGATGTGCATCAATATAAACTACTTCTGGAATATCATTGTCCTGTTCAACAGTCCATCCTAAATCTCGTAGTTCTTTTAAACAATCTTCAATAGATACTTTTACAGTATTTATACGTGCTGTCAAACGAGGTTGTTCATTAAACCAAGCACAAAGATCTATAGTCTTATCCTTCCCCATTTCATTCATCCATAAGTCAACAAGCCATAAAGGTTGATTATAAATGAAAGAAATTTCTTCAGCCTCAGACTTGGCAAGTTCTCCAATAGAAATACTATCACTTTCACGTAATACTGAACGTAATACGGCATTTACAAAGCCAGATAATCCTCTAGTTAACTTTTTTGCCAGTTTTACAGATTCATTGACCGCTGCACTTTCAGGAACTTTATCCATATAGATAATTTGATAAATGCCAAGTCTAAGGATTTCTACAACCATGGACGATAATTTCTTTAATGGTCTTTTCGCGAAATGAACAATAATGGCATCTAAATAATTTTTTCTACGGATAACACCATAGACCAACTCCGTGAAAAATCTTCGATCTAAATCGGATAAATGATATTTTTGTAAATACTCTTGTAACTTGATATTGGCATAAGCACCATTACGATTAATATCACTCAAAGCTTTCACTGCGAGCAATCGAATATTTAGTTGTTGATTCGTTTTAACTTCAGTCATCGTTTTTCCTACCAATTAATTGTTCAACTGCTGCGCGAACACGTTGAGGATCTACTGTAGTATTGCAACAAGGTCCATTAGGTCTTTCATTTAAAACGCCAATGACAGGTATGGGAAATACATCAGCCATCCCACTTGCTAAATCACGTTCACAAGCAATAGCTACAATAGCCTTTGGTCGTGCTTCTTTTACCTTCATTCGCGCTAATGTACCACCTGTTACCACTATAAATTGACAGCCATACTCTTTAGCAATTTGCAATAAACTTCCAACTTGGCATCTACCACATTGCTTACAATTGTATACGTCATGTGTAACCTTATGAACACATGAACTTTCTTGTAAACAATGAGGTGTCAATAATAATATACGTTCTGGATCAACTGTATACATATCAAGCATCACTAGATGATTAATTAAGTCAATCATAGACTGACGCAATTGATCCTTAGTAACCCCTCTCACTTTACCAATCAATAGGGACACTGGAAACAGTCCATATATAAACTGGTTAGCAAGCCTTAAAACAATAGGATGTAACCGTAGTATACCGAAACTAGCAATAATCAAGGATGCGCACAATAACCATATAACACAAATGCATACAGAAAAAATCACTGTACTTATTATGGGTGCAACAGGATGTAATTGTGAAAGTCCAGGCTCTAATATATACATTAGAAATCCCATAATTACAGTAATTATGGCACATGTAATTGATGACAATATCAGGTATAACGGATACGTTTCGTACTGCTTATATTGAGTCTCCAAAAACGATACCTTCCTTTATCTGATGTCCATTAATAAAATCAATAGCAGAAATACGTTTTTTATTTTCTGGCTGGACCTCTGTCAATAGAATTATATTTCCATCACCACAATATACACCTAAACCGGCTATTTTAGATACGATTGTACCAGGTATAGTTGTGGCTGATATAGCAATTGATACATGTTTACCATGGATATCTATCAAACCGTGAGTCGTATCATTTGGAACCACTTCACCAGACCATACTTTTAAACGTTTTCCATCGAGGTACGTATAACATCCAGGAGCTGGATTAAGACCTCTAATAAGATTTACAATTTCATGGGCTGACTTAGACCAGTCTATGTGCCCCATTTCCTTTGTAATCTTAGCAGTATGTGTAGCCATTGTATCATCTTGTGGCGTAGCCTTAATTTCCCCATTAACCCAACGAGTTAATACGGGAACAATAGTTTCGCCACCAAGCACCGCCATACGTTCAAATAATTGACCTGTCGTTTCACTAGGTAAAATATCGGTCTCTACGATATCGATGATATCACCAGTATCAAGGCCATCATCCATATGCATAATGGTAACACCTGTTTTAGTATCCCCATTTAAAATAGCATAGTGAATCGGCGCAGCCCCTCTATAGTTAGGTAAGATAGATGCATGTACGTTAATACATCCATATTGTGGTAAACGAATAAGCCATGGCGGCAAAATTTTACCGTATGCAATAACTACTACTACATCGGGATTTAGATTTTCAAGTTCTGCTTGTACTTGTTCATCACGTAATGTTACCGGTTGGAATACAGGTAAATTATGATTTAAAGCTGCCACTTTTACAGGTGGCATTTGAACTTGTTTACCGCGACCTTTTTGTTTATCTGGCTGACAGTATACACCAACAATAGAGTGACCAGCCTTTATTAATGCTTCCAAAGTAGGAACCGAAAAGTCAGGCGTCCCCATAAATACGACGCGCAATTGTTTTTGATTAGACAATTTCTTTCTCCTCTGGGTGATCAGTAATCAATCGTAAGTTAGTTGCTTTTTCAATAAACAAATGACCTTCTAAATGATCAATCTCATGTTGAAAAATACGCGCTAAAAATCCTTCAGCTTTAATTGTTACCTTTTTATTATGAGGGTCTATACCTTTAACGGTAATTTTGTCGAATCTTTCCACATCGCCAAAATACCCTGGTACACTTAAACAACCCTCTGGTCCCACTTGAGATCCCTCAGCATGAGTAATTTCAGGATTAATTAATGCAATGAGACCACTACCGGCATGATCATCTACGACGATAATTCGTTTTGACACCGCTACTTGAGGTGCAGCAAGTCCAACGCCCTCAGTCTCATACATTGTTTCCGCCATATCATCGATAAGGGCTCTAAGTTTTTTATTAACATGTTCTACAGGTTCCGCAATTTGTTTTAAAACGGGGTGACCTGCTTTTACAACATCTAATACTGCCATTTATACTCCTATACTAAACAGGATCTACATCAATCAAAAGTCCTTCTTGTGTGAAGATCCATGAATTATATATATATTCTTTTAAATTTGATAAGTCAGTACCGCGAATCATAATCGCTAAACGATACATATCCCGTACTTTTTTGATACTTGCTTCATAAGGTCCATTAATGAGAATATCAGTATTACCTTTATGGGCCTCTAAATCGCTTACAATACGATTAGCTATGGCCTCTAAGGTCTCCATATTTTGATGACGCACTACCATGTGAATCATCTCTCTAAACGGAGGATATCCTAATGCTTTACGATTTTGAATTTCTTCGTTGTAAAAGCCTACATAATCATGAGCCTTACTCTTTATTATAGCATAATTTAACGGATTATATGTTTGTATTACTACACTGCCCGGTTTATCACCACGACCAGCTCTACCAGATGTTTGTGTAAGTAAATCAAAAGTTCTTTCAGATGCGGAATATACAGGAATATTTAAAACTGAATCAGCCGTTAAAATACCAACAGCTGTTACATCTTTAAAGTCATGACCTTTTGACACCATTTGTGTTCCTAGTAAGATGTCATATTTATGAGTCCCAAAATCTTGTAAAATATCTTCTGCTAATTGTTTGTTTTTAGTTACGTCTTGATCAAGGCGGGCAATACGAGCCGATTTAAAATGACGTCGCAACTCTTCCTCTACCTTTTGTGTACCTGATCCAAAGAATTTAATGCGTTTACTATTACACTTTGGACAGACCGTAGGAATCGGTTCATGATGTTCACAATAATGGCACCGTAATTCTTCACCTGCTTGGTGATACACCATAGCTACATCACAATGAGGACACATAATAGTTTCCCCGCAATCGCGACACATTACAAAGGTACTATAACCACGTCTGTTCAATAGAATAATCATTTGGTTATGTTCATTCAATGTTTTTTGAATTAAGCTACTCATAGCATCAGAAAAAACAGAATAGTTGCCATGAAGAATTTCTTCCTTCATGTCCACAATAGTTACTTTTGGCATTGGTTGTTCAAAAATACGATGTGGCAATTCAAGCAACTGATATTCCCCTTGCTTAGCTTTATAATAGGAGGTTACAGATGGTGTTGCAGAACCTAGTATTACAGGACAACCATGTGCTTCCCCACGCCATAATGCAACATTTCTAGCATGGTAACGAACCATGTCCTCTTGCTTATAAGAAGTATCATGCTCTTCATCTACTACGATAAGTCCAATGTCCTCTGCGGGAGCAAATACTGCTGATCGTGCACCAATGATAATATGACTATCCTTGCGACGCAAACGCTCCCAGTTATTATTGCGTTGTTGAACTGTTAACTTACTATGAAATACTACAACTTCATCACCAAAGGTTTCTACAAAGCGCCGTACAATTTGATCTGTCAGTATAATTTCTGGAACTAGAATAATAGCAGTCTTATCTTGACTAATGCATTTTGCTGTAGCTTTTAAATATAGTTGAGTTTTTCCGCTACCCGTTACACCATGTAGCAAAAAGGTTTTATGTTGATGTGAATTCATCGCCTCTTGAATAGGCTCATATACAGCTTGTTGTGCATCAGTTAGTGGTATATTGACTTCTGCTGTAAACAGTTCATCAAAGGTAGTCTTTGTCGCTTTAAATCTAGATTCAATAGTAATCCCCTTAGCTTCACTCACTTGTTTAATGACCATACGTGAAAAGCCTTTAGCTAATAATAAAGCTTTTGATGCGCCCCCTACTTCAAGTAAATATTTTGCCAACTCTCGTTGTTTCTTTTTTCGTTCACTAAATTGTTCTACCGTAAAAGCAGGTGTAACCACAAGCCATTCTTCCTTAGGCGCCTCATAAGATTTTAGAGTTTTATTAACAGTAAATAAACGCAATGCATCGCCATAAGAGAATAAATAATATTCATTTAAACGACGAGCAGTATCCATCATTTCAGGTGTAAACCACGGTTCATTGTCTAATACTTGAACAATATTTCGCAATTTAAATTCAGGGGATTCTAATAATTCTTCATAACCAATAAGAATTCCCTCTTCACGACTATTGCCTAAAGGAATGAGTACGCGTGTACCAGGTAAGACATTACCAAACTTTTCAGGCATTAAATAGCTCAATGGTTTATGAAGTTGTTTGGCCGGTCTATTAATAATAACTTGTGCGACACGCATACATTATATCCTTTCATTTACTATAAAAGGTCTCAGTAGAAATTCTACTAAGACCTTTTGTATTATAAGCCAGCTTCAGCTTTTAAAATTGCTGCTTTGTCAGTACGCTCCCAAGGTAAATCTACATCAGTTCTACCAAAGTGACCATATGCTGCAGTTTTGCGATAATGAGGTTTTAACAAATCAAGCATTTCAATAATACCTGCTGGGCGAAGGTCGAAATGTTTCTTAACGAGTTCTTGAATTTTAGTTTCCTCAATGCGACCTGTACCAAAAGTATCAACTAAAACAGATACAGGATGCGCAACACCAATTGCGTAAGCAACTTGTACTTCACACTTATCAGCAAGGCCTGCTGCTACAACATTTTTAGCTACATAACGAGCTGCATATGCTGCAGAGCGGTCAACCTTAGATGGATCCTTACCAGAGAAAGCACCGCCACCATGACGAGCCATACCGCCGTAAGTATCTACGATGATTTTGCGGCCAGTCAAGCCAGCATCACCATGAGGACCACCGATTACGAAGCGGCCAGTTGGGTTAATGAAATATTTTGTATTTTCATCAACAAATTCAGCAGGCAATGCTGCATCGATAACAAAGCGTTTTAAATCAGCTTTAATTTGTTCTTGCGTAACTTCAGGGCTATGTTGTGTAGAGATAACAATTGTATCAATACGTTTTGGTTTACCATCAACATATTCAACAGTCACTTGAGTTTTACCATCTGGACGAAGATATGTTAAAGTGCCATCTTTACGAACTTCTGTAAGACGACGGGATAAACGATGAGCCAAAGAAATAGGCATAGGCATAAGTTCAGGTGTTTCATTAGATGCATAACCAAACATCATACCTTGGTCACCAGCACCGATTTTATCTAGTGCTTCACCATTACCATCTTTAGATTCAAGAGCTTCATCTACGCCCATCGCAATATCAGCAGATTGTTCATCAATAGAAACAAGTACACCGCAAGTGTCGCAGTCAAAGCCAAATTTTGCACGTGTATAACCAATTTCACGAACTGTATCACGTACGATGCGAGGAATATCTACATATGTATTAGTAGAAATTTCACCTACTACATGAACTAGACCAGTAGTAACTAAAGTTTCACAAGCTACACGAGCAGTTGGATCCTTTTCAATAATCGCATCCAAAACAGCGTCAGAAATTTGGTCAGCTATTTTATCTGGATGGCCTTCAGTAACAGATTCAGAAGTAAAAAACATATGTTTTTCAGCCATTTTATCCTCCTAATACGAAAAAAAGCCTCTCATGTACTCATGAGAGACCCTCCCATCTAACGACATTTGTCATAGGAATTAGCACCTTTTCCTCTTGGAATGGTTGCTGTAGCTTCATAGGGCCTATCCCTCCACTACTCTTGATGAGTTACAGAAATATTATAGTGTATTTACACTGTCTCTTATACACA
>NZ_DXLG01000038.1 GCF_019414865.1 Veillonella sp. | reverse complement strand
TTGTCAATTAAAATAACTCTATAATAATATATACTATTATAAGTTATTCAGATAGTCGTTCCCATTTTTCATATAATGCATCTAACTCACTTTGTGTTGATTCAATTTGTATGGAAATTTTGGACATTTCATCTAAATCTTGCTGTACTACAGGATTAGCTAATTGAACTTCATACATTTTCATAGTTGCTTCTAATCGAGCAATTTCAGATTCCACCTCAGCTAATTGCTTTTCTACCATATAGGCATTCGGCTTCTTCTGCGATGCCTCTGTAGATTCTTCTACTGAAAGTATAGGTTCATTAATAGAAGTATGTTTATTATCACTAACACTGTTTTCTAAGTTTTGCTCGTTAGCTATGGCTAACAAATCTTCCTGTTCTTTTAACTTTTCTTTGTAATACGAGTAATTACCGAGATATTCAGTAATTTTTCCATCATCTAGAACAATGGTTTTTGTAGAAACTTGATCCAAAAAATATCTGTCATGAGAAATAATAAAGCAAGTACCTTCAAATTGTTGTAATGCTTCTTCCACAATTTCACGCGTTGGAATATCTAAATGGTTTGTCGGTTCGTCTAAGATAAGGAAATTATCTCCTTGAAGGAATAATTTTAACAATGCTAACCGAGCTCTCTCACCACCGGATAAGTCTCCTACTAGCTTAAATACATCATCCCCTTTAAATAGGAATGAGCCTAATACATTGCGGGCTTTTTCTTCAGTATAGTTAAAATGGTTCATAACCTCTTCTACTACCTGCCAAGAATCATGTAATTCCTCATGCTCTTGCGAGAAGTATCCCACTTGTACGCGATTACCGATATCAACGTGACCATTCTCAGGGAATAATTCACCTACTATAGTTTTTACGAGTGTCGATTTACCAGCCCCGTTAGGTCCAATAAGGGCTACTGATTCTCCACGTCGCACTACGAGTGATATATCATCAATGATAGGATTTTCACCATATCCTACTGATAAATGATCTAGAACAAGAACCTTATCGGCACTCATTGCAGCAGGGGGAAAAGAAAATTGTAAATGATGTGAAGTTACCGGTGCATCAAGTCGTTCTAAACGATTCAATTGAGACTGACGACCACGAGCCATTTTAGATTTAATACCTGCCCGGTATTTATCTATATAAGCCTCTGTCTTTTTGATGTACTCCTGTTGTTTCTCATAGGCTACCATATCCGCTTTCAACCGTTCATCTCGCTGTTGAATATAACGACTGTAATTACCACGATACGTTGTAGCCTTATGGTTATCCAATTCTACAACGCCAGTGACAATACGGTCTAAGAAATAACGGTCATGGCTGACAATGAGAATCCCGCCATGATAGGCAGACAAATACCCTTCAAGCCACTCTAACATGTCCATATCTAAATGGTTAGTTGGTTCGTCTAAGAATAAAAAGTCTGGACGCCGTACCAATGCTTTAGCTAAATTAATTCGAGTCTTTTGGCCACCAGAAAAAGCGCTTGCTGGTTTATCTAAATCCTCATCAGTAAAGCCAAGACCATAAATAATGCGCTTAGTCTTTTGCTCGTAATCATAGCCGCCTAACCATTCAAGGCGATTTTGTAAATAATCTAAGCGTTGTAAATCAGATTCACTAGCCTCTTCTGTTTCTAAGCGTGTAGTAAGTTCTTTAAGTTGTTCTTCCAATGCATGTACATCAGCCCATGCCTTTTCAATCTCAGTAGCTAAACTATCATCACCAAGATTTACATCTTGTTGTAAGTAGCCAATGCTTGCAACAGGCGACTTAACTACATTACCTTCATCAAGATCTTCATAGCCTAATATGCATTTTAATAAGGTCGATTTCCCAGCCCCATTAGGACCTACTAAAGCTAGGCGATCACCTTCTTTTATCTCAAAGGACACATTGGAAAATACTTGGCGCACCCCAAATGATTTTCCAAGGCCTATCATTCGAATGCGTTCCATTCACAACCTCCTAATCATTTACCCTTTATTATACCACAGTTGCCCGTACCAACATCAACATCTCTACAGAATCTTTTGTTTTTCTGCTATGACGAAATAATTTGCCCAATAACGGAATATCTCCTAATATAGGAATCTTTTGTATTTGGTGCTGATCGCGATTATCCATGAGACCGCCTATAACGAGTACCTCTCCTGGTTGTAAACGCACTCTTGTATGTGCTTGCCGCGTACTAATTTTATAAGCTTTCATTTCAGATACCATAATCGGTGTACTTACCTCGGCATGTATTTTTGCGTCTACACCGCCATCTGCGGTAATAATGGGAGTATAGTTTAACTTAATCCCTACCTCTTCATAGCGGGTAGAACGCTTGCGCTCTCCATTTACCTCTGACTCTTCTATAACGGGTATACGTTCCCCTATTAATATATGTGCTGTCTCACCATTGAGGGCCATAATGGATGGTTTAGCTATTAGAACCGCTTTTCCAGAACTTTCCATAAAACTTAGTTCTGGTTTTACAAAAAATTTGTAAGCTTCACCGCCTGGTGTTTTACCAAAGGTAACAGCCCCATAGGAATTAGTCTTATCTTCTCCATGTCCAGTCAAGCTGAGCCAGGACCATCTAAATCCTTGCTCTTTTGCATAAGATTGTTCCATAGCAATGATGGTTGCTTCTAATTGTACTTGTTTAGGTTCCTTGTCAACTGCATTGATCAGGGTTTCTACACGCCTCTTTTCTCCGCTCGTTAAATGCATAATTACTTCGTTTTGTTCTGAAAGCACAGCCATTTTATCATTTTTTACTACTGTTCCCATTATATTTGATAAAGACTCTGCAGGCAGATGTTCAGGAGAAACTACATAGAGCTCTCTATTCTCTAGTGCAGTATCCTCAGATTCAATAAGAAGAGTCTTATATTGTTTTGTTACCGTAAAATGATATAACCGCCCTAGCTCTTTAATAATCTCTTCTGGAGACTCTCCTTTTACACTTGCCGTAATATTGCCCTTTAATGACTCTACTCCAATAACTGATATACCATAACTGCGACAAATGCCTAACACAGTATCCTTTAAAGAGGCATTGCGTACAGATATTGTAATTGTTTCTTTATCTTTATTAGGTTCTACGCTCTTTACTGAATTATTTGTTGCATTATTTCCTACATTTTTTATTACCTTATCTTCTATAGTATTTCCTGTTACAACTAACATTTGTGCTAATAAAAAATATATTAGTGCAACTATTAATATAACTATTTTTATGATCACTCGATTTTTAGCCATCGCGACGAACCTCCTTCAATGATTTCTACACCACTTGCATTAATATTAGATACAGATATTTCTTGCCAACTACTCCCTACCGTAACCATCTGTTCCTCTGAGCCTTTTCGTAAAATAGCTATATTTTGATTTCCTTCAATGATGCCCACCAATTCAATTGGTTGTTCTAAAGTCAACGCGTTAGAATTAATACTTGTTCTGGAGTGAACACTTTCATTACTATAGTTATTAATATCATCATGGATCATATTGCTATTCCAATCTTTATTCTTTCTATCCGTTTTTATATTTTTATTCTTAGTACTTCTATGCCGCCGTGAAGTTCTTTTATTACTTATTTTCTTACTATCACTAAGTGATGTTTCATCATTACTAATAGTATCTAAATCGTTATCCATATCTTTCATCTCATCACTTTGGCTTAATAAATCGGTACTAGAAATATCCTTAAAGACCTCTCGCCAAGGATGAGACCGTTCTACACTACTCACATCATATAGTAAGCGTCCTTTAACAATAGAGTCATCTTTCTCATCATGTACGGCCTTATTATCCACACCAGCTTTATTAGATTTTCCGTTATTGTTACCATTTCTTTTTTTATTAGCTCTCTTTGATGACTGCTCTTTTGCATCTACCTGCCTTTGATTATCAATAGCATCCTCTGATTGTGCTGAATTAATATCAATATGTTCATCTTTGTGAGGATAAAAAATACCAGCTGCTATCATTGCTAAAGCCAGTATAAAGAATATAAAAATTACAATTCGATAGTGTCGTATAAGAAAACATTGTCTAACAATCCAGCCTTTGATCTGTTCTATATAGTCTTGTAAGTTCATAATTCACCTCCTGCAGACTATTTCTAGGAGGTCCTTTTAAATTCCTACAAAAAAATGACTCTACCAGTCACCTAGGTGACTAATAGAGTCATTCATTATATTGACAAATCAAACCGATTCGTGCTCATTTTATTTACTATTAAAACCCTCTGGATGAGATGTATGCCATTTCCAAGCATCCTTAATAACATCAGCTACATTACTAAATTTAGGGTCCCAACCAAGTAAGTTTTTAATCTTTTCAGAAGAAGCAATCAATGTACCAGGGTCCCCAGCACGACGATCACCATATTGAACAGGAATATCGATGCCTGTAACCTCTTTTGCAGTTTCAATGATTTCTTTTACGGAGAAGCCATTTCCACTACCAAGATTAAATACTTGGGATTCCCCACCTTTACGCAAATAGTCCATAGCTAATACGTGAGCAGTTGCCAAATCATTAACATGAATATAGTCGCGCACACATGTACCATCAGCTGTATCATAGTCAGTGCCAAATACAGTTATATGTTCTCTTTTACCACGAGCCGCATCAAGAACAAGTGGAATTAAATGAGTTTCAGGATAATGATCCTCCCCAATTGTACCAGATGGGTCAGCCCCTGCCGCATTGAAGTAACGCAATGCAACATAAGTGGAACCATAAATTGAACTATAGTCAGATAACATTTCTTCAATCATTAACTTAGTACGACCATATACATTTGTAGGATGCAATTGAGCATCTTCACAAATTGGCACTACCTCTGGTTCGCCATATACAGCAGCCGTACTAGAAAACACAAAATGTTTTACACCCGCAGTACGAGCAGATTCAATAAGGTGATAGGAGCCAACTACATTATTTTCATAATAAATAGCTGGATTTACCATTGATTCTCCAACTTGAGAATGGGCAGCGAAATGCATAACCCCAATGATATGATGCTCTTTCATAATATCTACTAACTTAGGATCTGCAATATCCATATTGTAGAATGTAACCCCTTCAGGAATAGATTCTACATGCCCTCTAGATAAATTATCTACAATAATCGGTGTGTAACCTGATTGTTCTAGGGCACGTACAGTGTGACTCCCAATATAACCAGCCCCACCTGTTACTAAAATATTCATAGTTCCCCCTTATGAATTATGTGTATCCTTTGCACGAGCTAATTTAGGCCCAATGAGACGTTTATAGACTTCAACACCTGGTTGGTCAAAGGCATCAACACCAGCAAAAATAGACTCGAAATAAACTGCCCAACAATGCATAAACATAATTTCCCCTAAATGGAATGAATTTAATGTTGGTACAGTTATCGTCATATTAAAACGATTATCGCTAGATAAGGCCTCTCTATTGGCATCTAAAGCAATATTCAAAATATCACAAATACTTACATTTCCAAGTGCTTGTAATCGTTCATATTGACTATGTGTATTAGGCACTACGAGATTATGTTTCCAATCCTTAACCTTAATAAATTGAACCACCTTATTAAGACGGCCCTCTTGATGCTCTTGTACTTGAGCATGCATATCCATAGTCCCTACTGCAGCAACCGGCGTACGACCATATGGTAAGCAAGTATTACTCATCTTCCCTAAAGATTCGGATAATAGTTGTACATACCAATCAGATAAGGAGTGAAGAGCTTCACCATAAGGCATAAACACCTCAATAATACGACCGTACCGTTCAGACGCAATATATTTTAGTAAAGCACTTAATAAAGCAGGATTCTTAAAAATATCCTCTTCTTGACAAGCCGCATCCATTGAAGCTGCACCTGCTAAGAAACCTTCAATATCAAATCCTACGAGAGCAGCTGTAACAAAACCTACTTCAGTAAATACAGAGAAACGACCACCTACACCATAAGGAATGCTATAGGTCTTCCAATGATTCTCTATTGCCATAGAGCGTAAAACTGTAGGATGTTCATCATCAGACATATCGGTAACAGCTACCACTTCATAATTTATATTACGATCTTGTAAAGCTTTTTCCAAAATCATGAAGTTAGCCATTGGCTCGATGGTAGAACCTGACTTAGATGTAATAACGAGCATCACCTTATAGTCTGATCCTTTTGTCTCAGCTTGGTACTCTAAAGTGCGAATAAGACCAGCTAAATAGTCACCATCTACATTAAAGCCTGCAAAATACATGCGTGGATATCCGTTTCGTTCTTCCGTACTGAGATTATTCCAAAACGCACCACATTGGACATCGAAAATAACCTTACTACCCAAGTAAGAGCCACCAATACCTACAGATACAACTGTGTCAATATTATGGCGAGCATAGTCCCGCAGTTCATAAAGTCGTTTCAACATTGCAGGTGTATTGATACCATCTTCTGAAATATAAGGAAGTTGGTAAAACAATACCGGTTCAGGCAAGCCGTCCTTGGAAACATGGCCTTCTTCAAAGCCTGTAGAGCGTAAAATATTGGTATGGCGCCAAACATTTTGTATAGCACGCTCAAAGTTTTTTACGTCTCGTTCTTGTATGCAACTTTCATTATATATGTTAGCGTAATCTAACTCGAACCCCGATTGTAATCGCAACATCAAATATCTCCTTCACTGACATTTTATGTACAATATTCTACTCATTATACCATAAAACAATGAATAAAATATTAGTTTATGCAATCAATTCACCCACAAACCATAACCAAACCCCACTGCATAAACAGACCATAACAATGCAATAGGGATAGCTAGTTTAAACTTAAGCTTTAAAGTCTTATGACGCCAAATAACCATACCTAATAGAGCACCAAGGCCGCCAAAGGCAAATGCTAAAAATAATAATGTGAACTCTGAAATCCGATTATACCCCTTAATAGCACATAGCTTATCATATCCATACATGCTAAATACAATTAGATTCCATAGCCCTACAGTAACCCAGAATTGTGTATCACTCATGTCCCCAAACCTTATATACCTTACTTATGATGAGCTTTAAAATATTCTAATGTTTTTTGTAAGCCTTCATCTAATGTTGTTGAAGCTACAAATCCAAAATCGCGTTCCGCCTTTGCATTGCTTAACCGTGAATGTTTGATATCACCTATGCGTTCAGCCTCATAATGAACCATAAAGTCGGCACCACTAATAGCTCTGAATCTCGTAATCAACTCATTTACAGATGTTCCCATATTGGTAGAAACGTTATAAATACCTGTACAGTTATTATTTCCCATAGCCTTAATATTAGCTTCTACCACATCTTCTACGTAAATAAAGTCTCTTGTTTGTTCCCCATCACCATATACGGTTAAAGGCTTACCTTCAACAATTAAACGATTGAAAATACTTATAACGCCGCCTTCACCACCATCCCCTTGACGTGGTCCATATACATTAGCATATCTAAAGCATACTGTATTTAATCCAAAAGCTTCACGATAAATACGCAAATACCCTTCTGCAGTAAGCTTGGTTAACCCATAGAAGGATGATGGCATACCACTAAGTTCTTCAGTTAATGGTAACACTGCTAAGTCCCCATAAACAGCAGCTGAAGAAGGCATTAAAAATTGTTCAACTTTCACCTTACGACAGGCATCAAGTACATTTATTAGCCCTAGTAAATTAACATCACAGTCATATCCAGGATTCTCCATTGAGGACTGCACCATAGTTTGAGCAGCCTCATGGAACACAATAGAGGGCTTAAACATTTCAAATACAGATAATAATTTTGGGTCTCGTACATCCATCTCAATAAATTGAGCGGACTCATGTACAAAAGAACGCATACCTGTAGATAGATTGTCTATAACAAGCACATTGTGCCCCAATCCAATTAATCGATCAACGAGATGAGAACCAATAAATCCGGCTCCACCAGTAACACATATATTCATAGCACCCTCCTTTCTGAGAAATCTAAATTCCCGCACCTTTTTTGGCTAATACATCAGCCATTTCATTATATATATCGCCCGTATGTGCTGCCACCTTGTGAAAGTGTACGCGCACACGATTTTTTATAGAGTCATAAAATGCAGCATATTGTTGAGTTAGTGCATTATTGCGTTTCCATCTTTTAGTAGCCCACATTTCAATTCCCATATAATCATAATATAAGGAACATTCAGGAATACCCTGATCAACAGCATATTTCATAACATACATCGCAGCTAATAGCTCGCCAGACACATTCCAAAAAGCCGTATATCGTTCATCAGTAGAGGGAAAGGAAAAAGTCTTTCTAGTCCCATTCAAGAAGATAACACCACCTGCGCCAACAGTATTAGTCCCTTTATTATAACTACCATCAATATAAGCAACTACATGATTTCGGTGTGAAAAATCTGGTTTTGCCTCACCTGCGGATACCTTATTTTGAATGCCAGAACTAACCTTTGTAGTTATCTTCTTTGACCCTTGCAAAGATTTTGATTCACCCTTATGAGCGCTCATAAAATCACTTAAGGATAAACCTGAATCTTCTACAAAGGCACGAGCTTCTGCTTCCGTAGGAAAAGACTTGTAGATAGCCCCACCAAAGCCTTTTACCTGTTTCTCACAGTCAGCCCATGTGGTATATACACCTGGTACACGACCCTGACGAACTGCATAATACTTTTTTGCCATACGTACCTCTTAATGATCCATTGTAAGTGCTATAAATTCAGCATTAACAACAGATGCCAAATCTTTTGGATTTACCTTCATTTGCATCCCTCGAAGACCAGCACTTACATATACAAAGTCTTGAGGCTCCATAGTAGCATCAAAATATGCGGGAAATAATTTTTTCATTCCCACTGGAGAACATCCTCCTCGTAGATAGCCCGTAATACCTAGCAGGTCCTTGACATGAACAAGCTCTACAGACTTATTATGACTGACACGAGCAGCTTGTTTCATATCTAATTCAGCTGCAACAGGAATGCAAAATACTACATATCCTGTTTTGTCGCCCTTACCAACTAATGTTTTAAAAACTTGTTTTTCATCAAGTCCTAATGCTTCCACTACATGAAGACCAGCTGCCCGATCTTCAGACCACTCATATTCACTAATACTATAAGGAACCTTATGGGTGTCTAAAATACGTAATGCGTTTGTTTTTTTATGTTTCTCTTTACTCACTATATCCCACCTTATATATTAGCGTAACAAATAAATCTTATCAATATATAATAAATTTCTATATATCAATAGAATTAGCATTATTCTTATTTATTTACAATTTTATTAATATTTTTCAATTCAATGCGTAAAGTTCCATCATCATTAGTTTTAATTTCAATGAATTCACGATTTTTCATATATTCTACGGGAAATGAAATTTCGATTCCCGTGTCAGTTTTAATTTTGTGATGCTCACCGACCTTCGTAGCAAACTCACGGTTTACAGGTAATGGACGCATCATATCTGCATCAGCTAATTCCTTTTTAGCCGCCTCTTGTTGAATGGGGTTCGCCTTAAATACCTCTTCCACAATACGAACAGGATCCACTGTATCAGATACTTCAGCATTTTTAGCAATCATAGACTTTGCCGTCGTCAATTCAACAACACCGTCCGACTCGTGTGCTTGAGCTACCTTGTCTACAATGGCTTTTACCTTTTTCACCGTATCTCGAGAGGATTGATTAGTACCTAATTGTAACACCTTATCGGCTAAAATATAGGATACTTCACCATCAAATTCACCTTTCGGTTCAAAAATACGAACACTAAAATCAAGTAGATTAATAGATGCAAAAGCTCGTAATTTCTGTGATGGCATCGGCAACACAGCCTTATGAGAAACAAGTTCTGTGGCTAAGCTGCCATCATCTTCACTAAATAGTTGATGTGTAAAAGCATCATGAGCTTGGCACAAAAGAATACAGATATAAGATGCATCTGTAATAGCTTCACAGATAATCGTATCAATAACAACAGAATCCGTTGCTTGCTTCATATAGGTAAACAAGCTTTCACCTAAGTTCTTAGATAAATCTATAAACTTGAGATTTCCATTTTTATAATCAACTAATTGTTTACCAAATGGACTTGCATCATGCAAGGTACCTGTTCTAGCAGCTGGATCTTTGAACGCCTTAGCTACATGATTGGCAATATAATCTTGTATAGCTTGATCTCCAACCTTTAATTCATGTTCAGAGTATACGGCTAAAGAGGACGTAAAGTCGAAAATCTCTAGTGCCGCCTTGTTAATCTGCATGACGCCTCCTTATAATAGCAAAAACGATTACCCTTTATTATACCACTCTTTTAGTTTTCGTTTATCAACTTTTGAGCATTCTGTAAGGGGTAATATAGGAATTTCTAGAACTGCTTTTGGCCATTCAACTGACGGTCTTTCGTGATGAATAATTTCTATAATTTTACTTAATTCAGTATTATCCTCTAATACCATATAAGCAACAAAGTCTTCCCCACGTATATCATCATGTATCGTAATAACAGCCACTTCAGAAACGCCCTGTAAGGATTGTAAATACAATTCCATTTCGGGAATAGAAATTTTATATCCCCCTTTATTGATTACATCACCTTGTCGTCCGTTAAACATAAGGTATCCGTCTCTATCAATATAGCCACAATCATTTACAGTATATGTATCAGGAATCCCTTCAATATGATGCTTTGTAGTCACATAAATAACACCGTTCTGCTCTTCTATTTGGACAGATGGAAATGGTCTTCCCACAGTACCCTCTCTATCTAACCACTCTTTACCTGTACAATGTGTTATATAGTTAAGCTCAGTAGCACCATAATACAGAATGAACTCCATGTTCGGACATATTCGTTCTAACTGTTCCATCAACTGTCGATCCAGTACTTGTGATCCTGCGATGATATAGTTAATAGAGTCTGCTTTACTTTTGCAATGACGTACTAATAATCGTAATTTTGTTGGTAATGCATATATATGGTCCACATGATATTCTTCAATAAGCTGTATCCATCGATTTGGGCGCAACGAACTCGTTGTAATAACTGTTCCTCCAGACCATAGCACAGCGATAACCATATTACTAACACCAGTGAAACTAAAGCTTCCATGTAAGAATATTTTTGTATCTTTGTTTATATGAAAAATATCGTTTTGGATATCAAAGAACTCTCTCCACGAGCTTTCACTACGCCACAAAGGTTTTGGACGCCCAGTAGTCCCAGAGGTAAGTACACCAAAGTCAGCTAAAGGTGCCACCCCTTTATATGCTATAATACGGGCCAATTCCTCAACATACTCCGTATCCATCTCGTTATGGCATACCATAGGAATATAACCGGTATACAATCCCCCCAACCACTGTACAAGTTGTTCCACAAATGATTGACTCTGAATTAAAGCAACTATATGTTTCGGAGATTCTTTAGTTTGAGCAACATTTACTATACGACTAGTATCATTAATATCTATGGATAAAATAGCATCATACAAATCACCATATGTATACTTTTTATCATCTACAATTAGAGCAATCTTGTGAGGATCTAATTCATTATATTGTCGTAAACGTTCAATAATTGTCATTTTACATTCGTTCCATAATTAAAGCAGTTCCTGTACCGCCTGCGCCGGCAATAGCACATAAACCGTATCGACCATTACAGGATTCTAAAGCAGCCATGCAATGAAGGGCTAAAATAGCCCCAGAGCAGCCATAAGGATGTCCATAGGCTAATGCACCACCAAGCATATTATATTTCCCCATATGATCAGGGTAGGACTTATCAAAGAGAGCATCAATGATGGCGAAGGCTTCATTCCACTCCACCACGTCCATATCATCCATGGTCAAATCTGTCTGTTTTAAAATAGCTTTAGTACTTTCAAGAGCACCTTCTGGACTAAACTGAGGATTTCCAGCCCAAGGCATGATGCTATGAATTCTAAACGGCCCTTTTTCATTAGATATGTATACAAAAGCAGCACCATCATGAGTTAAACAAGCATTGCCAGCATTTGTAATAGAGTCCTTACCTAATAATGGTTTCATCCTAGATAGAAGTTTTTCATTCATCTTTGGCCTAATACATTCATCTACACACTCTTTTCCATCTATAGAAAAAGGCATTATATAAGATTGCAAAAATGAATTATCTAAAGCCTTAGTAGCTCTTTGATGACTTCCAATAATATATGGATATAACTCTTCCTTAGTTATATTGTGCTTATGGATGGTTCTTTCTGCCCCTTCTAACATAGCTAAAGGAGACCGATCTTGAGGAGTAAATTGAGCTACCTTATATAAACCGTCTCGATCATCTTCAGTTGCATAGATTCGATCTGGTTGTAATGAAGAGCTTTCAATGCCACCAGCAATAGCAGAATTCATCACTCCTGACGCGATATGTGTATAGGCCATTTCAATACTCATCAATGCTGATGCACATTGCATATCAATTGTTACAGCAGGCGTCGATACCGATAAATTAGACATTAAACCCATTAATCGTCCAATATTTCCACCTGTACCAACTGCATTACCACAAAAAATACCATCTACAGAGTTAATTTCATGTCCTTTAATTAACTCATTAATCAATTGTGCACCCAATATCTCAGGTCTTGTATTTTTATATTGGCCGTTTAACACGCCTATAGGGCTTCTAAGCCCACCATGAATATATACTGACATATAAGCTCCTATAACAAAATGCACAAAAGAGGCACCCCAAGGAATGCCTCTTTTCATTATTACATGCTAAATTTTAATTTTAGTTGCTAGCCAGGATGCAACGAGACATTTTACGATATCCCCAGGAATAAATGGGAACATAACTACAGGCAACGCCGCCCAAAGTTCTGTTTTGGTAACAATCATAAAGCCTGCCACACCAAATAGGTATACTACAGGAATTGTAATTACAAGAGAGCGCCATGCATAAGAGAAAAAGCTCTTTTTAGGCCCTTTAAATACACTTAGTAAAGTATATGCTATTGGCCAAGAGAAGATAAATCCCCCTGTAGGTCCCAATAATTTACCAAGACCAGCCGTACCCCCAACGAATACAGGTAGACCAACGGCTCCTAGCAGAACATACACGACAAATACTATAAAAGCATCCTTTGGTTGCAATAATAAGCCTGTTAATGTCGCCACCAAAGTCAATGCGGTTACCATTGCCGGACTAAATGGCAATGGAAATGAAATATATGCTGAAATACATAATAAGGCTGTCAATAAAGCCATTTTTGTTAAACGTCTTGCTTCCATAATTACCTCTAACTAATACATCTTTGTTTTAAAGATGTTGAATCTTCATTTTCACCAAAAAAAGTAGCGGAAAAAGCCAATGTATCACCTACATAACCTTCTACATGAGCATCCTCAGGGACTTCCACTAAAGTCACCATATCCCCTGCAATGACAGGGGCATGGAAATAAATCGCCATCTGCTGTGCAGATTTACTAATGTTCCAATAATTCCACAATGTTTCAAGAATCATGCATCCAGGTACGACATAAGGATCCTCTCGATGAATTGGATTCGTGTCATTAATATCATTTACGAATTGTACTATATCTTTCTTGGAAAACGATATAGCGCCACTAATTTCATCATGATGTACGGTAGTGCGAATGCTAAATTGTTTCGGCACCGGTCGTAAATCAACCATTAAAAAACCTGATTTATCTAGAATACCAATTGTAGTAGTTTTAGCGATTTGATATAAAATACCACAGATAGATTGATCACTTCCTGAAGCATCATAATGCATATGCTTAATAACACTATGTCCTGGTAAATCTAAGTCATTATTACATAATGCTTTAAATAATGT
>NZ_DXLG01000037.1 GCF_019414865.1 Veillonella sp. | reverse complement strand
GCTTTTGTATTAACATGACGTACGATGCTTTCTAATGTTGCTTCATAATCATCAGCATAATTTTTTACACCTAACGACGTAAGCAATGGTTTACCAATGTTCACTTGTGTGAAACCATATTCATTACTATGTAAAAACTTCAATGCTTGTTTACGCATTTGTTGGTAACACTGATCTGCTACCAATGTTATAGGTTGAATGTATACCTCATCGACACCCATACGAGCAAAATCCTGCATAGCTTCTGTGAAAGAAGAAATCTTATCATCGTACTTCTCGTTCCACTTCTCTACTAATGCATCAGATAAGAATACACGGCGTACCTCCATATCGCTATACATGGAACGTACTTTTTTCTCTATACTGCCGATGGATTTCTCCACAGCATCTTGATAAATTGATCCAAAGGATGCAATAATTATGCCTTTCATATGTGACCTCCATATCGCTCATACATGATACAATCTCCATAACTGAAAATTGTTATCAACTACTATGTAACAATAGTACAAGATTCACGAATATAAGTCAATGAGAAAAAATATCAAAATATCCCTAGAAAGGAAAATAAAATTACTCATATATTCACACATTCATATCCTTATAACCAAAAAGAATATATTTATAAAAGCTAATACTATACTATATTCATCACATTAATTTCTTAAAAAGCCCTTATTTTTCCTATACTTCTAGGGGTATGGGGTTTATTGACACCCCTATGTCCCTTTGTTACGATTGGCTTAAGGTTATATATATGCAATACATCTATAGTGGTCTATAAACCTATAACGATTTATATAAAATTATCTATACTACTAAGATCATTGCATAGATTTGTAGTTAAGTTATGGATAGGAGTTTTAAAATGAAAAAACAATTAGCATTAGCATCCGCTATTCTAGGTCTTTTAGTGTCCTTTGGTACATCTACTGTATCTAACGCTGCTTATCAATTAAATGAAGAAGTAAAAGATCCTACACCAGCATTGAAAGAAGCTGCTGCGATTGGTGTACGCACACACAATACAGAAGCTTTACAAAACTTGCCAAACAAAGATGCTATGGTTGTTATGAGCTTTGGTACAACTTATAAAGATACTCGTGCAAAAACAATCGACGCAACTGTAGATGCTATTAAAGCAGCTCATCCAAACACAAAAGTAGTTACAGCTTTCACAAGCCATATCATTCGTGATCGTATCCAACAAAAAGAAGGTATTACTTACCCAACTCCTGAAGAAGCTTTGGCTGAACTCAAAAAAGACGGTTACACTCGCGTTGCATTAGCATCCCTTGATGTAATCCCTGGTATGGAATACAACTACGATGCAGCAGTATATAATTTGTACAAAGATAATTTCAAAAAAATGACACTTGGTACATCTCTTATGTACTGGATGGGTCAAGAAAACCAAACTGACCAAGTTATTGAAACATTAAAAGCTGTTCAATCTCAATTCCCTAAATTAGGCAAAGAAGACGCTCTTCTTATCATGGCTCATGGTACTCCAGATCCTTCCAATGCTTACTATTCTGTAATTCAAGACCGTATCCATACTCTTGGTATGAAAAATGTATTTATCTACACAGTAGAAGGTACTCCAAATCTTGAACAAGTTATCCCACAATTAAAATTACATGGTATTAAACATGTTACATTGATGCCATTCATGATGGTTGCTGGCGACCATGCAAACAACGACATGGCTGGTGCGGAACCAGATTCCCATAAATCCATCCTTGAAAAAGAAGGCTTCAAAGTAGATACTTACCTTCATGGTTTAGGTGAAAACCCTAACATCCGTAACTTATTCGTTGAACGTGCTAACGAATCTTGGGACGCATTACAAAAATAATCATTCAACAATTTAACTAGTATCGTTATATAACGTACATAGGAGTACATCATGAAAAAACTACTACTCTGTAGTCTTGCTTTGGTCATGATCGTACTAGCAATGGCTGGGTGTGGTAAATCCACATCCAGCTCTTCTGCTACTACGAAGGAACTTACCTTTAATGGTGAAACCTACACTGTACCAAAGGATCCACAACGCATCGCTGTTCTTTCAAATTCTGTATTGTCCATGCTATACGCAGTGGATGGCAAAGCCGTTTCTCGTGCTAGCACAACAGATAAATTAGCACCAGAATTAGAATCATTACCTGCATTAGGTCAAACGGCTAATATCAACATGGAACAATTATTAGGTTTAAAACCAGACGTAGTATTGGGTCTACAAAACCAACATAAAAAATACAAATCCCAATTACAATCTAACAATATTCCAGCCGTACTTTTTAATTACGATGGCATCAAGGATAATGTACCAATGCTAACATTCCTTGGGGAATTAACCAACCACCAAGATAAGGCTAAATCTGTTATTGCTACCTATGAAAGCAACATTCAAAAGGTAAAGGATGCCATTAAAAACCAACAACCTGCGCGTGTTGCCGTATTACGTGCTACGGGTAAAGGCGTGACTGCCGAAACTGACGAAGCAGTAACTGCATCTATGGTCAAAGAATTGGGTATGACAAATGTTGTAACATCTCACCTAGATGGTACAACTAAGGATAAAACGGTACCGTATTCTCTTGAAACATTAACCGCTGATAACCCTGATATTATCTTCGTCGTTACCATGGGTAAAGAAGAAGAAATTACAAAGGCTATGAAACAAGCCATGACAGATAATCCTGCATGGGCAAATCTTAAGGCAGTACAAAACAATCGTGTTATTTACTTACCATCTAAACTATTCCTACTTAACCCAGGACTACAAACACCTGAGGCTATGGCACGTTTAGTGAAAGAAGCTTATGGCATTAATGTTACATTCTAATATATTACATTATGCAAAAAAGGGCATTCCCCAATGGGGAGTGCCCTTTTTCCTACTATTGGTTTAAATTCTTATGGGTTTAAACTATTTAACTAAACTATTTAACTAAACCTTTTACCCGCACATATTGCTTATCATCGAATGTATCAATCTGCACATCTACAGAGAATACCTGTTGAAATAGATGATCTGAAATAATTGATTTCGTCTCACCCGATGTCACTAAATGGCCATTTTTTATAACGGCCATATAATGTGAATATTGTACGGCTTGTGTCAATTCATGAAGTACCATCAGTACTGTTAACCCTTGCTCTTCATTTAATCGTTTTAGTAACTCCATGATTTCTAGTTGATGATTAATATCTAAGTACGTTGTTGGCTCATCTAACACTAGTAATTTAGGTTCCTGAGCCAGAGCCATAGCAATCCAAACGCGTTGTCGTTCACCACCCGATAAAGATGGTATTAATTGATAACGCAAATGGTCTGTTTTCGTAATGCCTAAGGCATAGTCAACGATTTCTCGGTCCTCTTTGGCCGTATTCTTCCACCAAGTTTGGTATGGATAGCGTCCACAATATACCAATTCTTCTACGGTCATATCCTTTGGCATATTAGGCACCTGTGGCAAAAATGCCATCTGCCTTGCCAATTCACTTTGTGAATAGGACTGTAATGGTTTTCCTAGAATTGTTACACATTCACGAGGACTATGGATATAGCCAATCATAGACCGTAACAATGTACTTTTACCACAACCATTAGGTCCTATTAAGGTCGTTATTTTACCAACAGGAACCGATACATTAATATCATGCAGAATCTGACGATCACCGAGAGTTACGGATAACTGTTTTACATCAATAGCCGTTTTCATTAGTTATCCCTCCTCAATAGATATAAGAAGAATGGTGCCCCAAAGAAGGCCATGATAATGCCAACCGGTACCTCGATTGGACTCCACATGACACGCCCTACCGTATCGCTAATAACGAGGACGAGTGCGCCTAATAATGCCGAGCCAGGTAGCAAATACGCATAATCATTGCCGATGATTAAACGCAACATATGAGGTATAACAAGGCCTACGAAGCCAATCAAGCCCGCAATACTAACAGCGCCTGCCGCTAATAAAGCAGCAACGGCTGTCATAACAAACCGCGTTTGTTCAACCTTAAGACCTAGCCCCTTTGCTGTTTCATCACCTAAGCTTAAGATGGTCAAACGTTTAGCTCCTAAGCAAGCAAAAATAAGACCGACTAACGCGTATGGGAACAGAACCTCTACTTGAGGCCAACTGCGTGCAGCCAGTCCCCCTACCATCCAAAGCAAAGCGCCTTGCACACGATCACCAAAGAATACAAGCAATGCAGAAATACCAGAGCCTAAAAAGGCAGCCACCGCAACACCGGCCAAGATGATACGGCTCGGGCGTACACCATTTTTCCATGCCAGAGCATATACCATGAGAGCGGCAGCCATAGCACCTAGAAAGGCCACTAAAGGTACTATATGGTCATAACCAGGAAAAAGAATAAATATGATAACCCCAGCAAGTCCAGCACCGGACGAAACGCCAACGATTTGAGGATCTGCTAAAGGATTCTTCATTACGGCCTGTAAAATGGCACCCGATACGGCTAAACAAGCACCAACTAGTGCAGCTACAATATTACGAGGCAACCGAATATTCCAAATAATTTGTGATGATGTATCTGTTAGCTCACTAGCCCACAATGTATGCCAAATCTCCGTTAATGACACCGGTGTAGACCCCCAAATAAGGGATATAATCATGCTAGCTACAACAGCAACTATTAAAAAAATAATAACTGATAATCGAAATAATTTTCGTTCATTAATAGATGCCATACGAACCCCCTCTCCAGATTTTCATATAACAAATACGTTATTTTGAAAATCCTAAATTTTTAGACTTAGTACTACCTATTATAGAGATACTACCAGTTAAAAATATTTATTTTTAACTGGTAGTATCTAAAAAAGATAATATTATAGGCCTAAACATTTACTTTTAACTGGTAGTATTAAAAATATACAGTAAAACCCGAATCGCAAAAAACTACTAACATACGATTCGGGTTTTGTATTATTTAGACTCTTTGCCTTCTACGAAGAGCATGTCATTGCGTTTTACATCTGTGTAAAGCAATGCATTACATACGGAAGCAGCGATTGGGCTACCACCTTTGTTACCTTTTACAGTGATGTAAGGAACTGGGGATACTTCCATCAAATAGTCTTTGGATTCTGCAGCGCCTACGAAGCCTACAGGGATACCAATGATAAGAGCAGGTTTAACGCCTTCTTCGAGGGCTAAACGCAATACTTCGTACAATGCTGTTGGAGCATTACCGATAGCAACGATTTGACCTTCTAATTGTTTGCCAAATGTACGCATAGCGGCGATAGAGCGAGTTACCCCCAACTCTTTAGCCATTTTAGCTACGTTTTCATCTTTAATTAAGCAGTGTACTTCGTTACCGCGAATTTTAAGAGCTGGTTTAGAGATACCTGTGCGAACCATTTCCACATCTGTATAAATATCTGCACCATTATCTAATGCTTCGATACCTTTTTGAACAGCATCAGGGCTCATTTTTACGAGTTGAGCATATTCAACGTCGCCAGAAGCATGTACAGTACGAGATACTACGCGTACTTCATCATCTGTTAAACCCAAATCTTTTACATAATCGTAAATGATTTCCATACTTTTATCTTCAATGGCTTTAGGATTTTTAACGTAATCCATTAGTGTCCTCCCATAATTTGAAAAATTCATCATTAGATGATACCACGTGGCTTTCAATCTTAACACGTGGACGATCGATAACAATAACATGGATACCAAGATCCATGGCTGCTTGTAATTTTGTATCAGCACCACCTACAAGGCCGGAGTTTTTCATAACTACAACGCTCGCCTTCGTATCGTGGAACATGATGCGGTTCATATCGTAAGAGAATGGACCTTGTACAGCAACAATGCGTTTGGGACTTACATTGAGGTCTTCCATCATTTGTAACACCTCTGCAGTTGGCAAAATGCGTGTCCATACTTCGCAATCTTGCAAGGCTTCAGATTTAGCAAAGATGTGCATTGTCTTACTACCAGTAGTCAAATACACATGGTTATTATTTTCCTTCGCTAACTTGCCTGCCAAATTCGCTGCTTCTACTTCGTCCACTACGATATGTAATTTATCATAGTCTGGTAATGGTACCTCTTTACGTTCGAAACGAACAAAAGGAATACCTTCAGCTTTTGCTGCATCTTGAGCCGTAGCCGTAACGATAGCAGCATACGGATGGCTTGCATCGATTAATAGACGCACATTGTACTCCTTAATCAAATTTTGCATAGCCTCTTGGTCAAGGCGGCCTGTATGTACGGTAATGCCTTTATGGGCAGCAAGCTCTGCACCATATTGGCTAACTACCGTAACAAGCACCTCTTCACCTGTCCGTTCTTGAATATCTACCGCTAAGGTGCGACCATCCAAGGTACCGGCGATGACCCAAATCATAATTTGTAGCCTCGAGGTGTAATCATACGACCATTTTCAACATAAGTTTGGCTATTGCCGATGATAACAAGTGTTTGCATATCCACTTCTTCATTTGTGAAGTTTTCAAGATCAGAAATTACCATATGTTGACCTGGGCGGCCTGCTTTTTGCACGATGCCCACAGGTGTTTTAGGGTCGCGGTATTTAAGAACGATTGCGCGAACTTCATCTAAATGTGTAACACGTTTTTTACTGCGTGGGTTATACAAAGAGATAACCATATCACCTTGTGCACAAAGGTCTGCACGTTTTTTGATAAGATTCCATGGAGTCATCAAGTCGCTCAAGGAAATAACTGCAAAGTCATGCATCAGTGGTGCACCTAATACGGATGCTGCAACGTTTACAGCACTAAGGCCAGGTACGATGTCTACGGAAGGACGTTTTTCTGCTGGTACTTTATTAGCAAGTTCCAACACAAGACCTGCCATGCCATATACGCCAGAGTCACCAGAGGATACTACAACTACTTGATGACCTTCTACAGCCAAATCAACTGCTTGTTGGCAACGATCTACTTCTTGCATCATTGCAGTACCTACAGTTTCTTTACCTTCGATAAGGTCTTTAATCAAGTCGAGGTATGTCAAATAACCTACTACGCGGTCAGCTGCTAAGATAGCTTCGCGCGCTTGAGGCGTCATAAACTCTTCATCGCCAGGGCCAATGCCGATTACTTTGATGTTACCTGTGCAATGGCTACCGTTGTTTTGGGATAAATTGTTTTGTGCTGTATTAATGTTCGGCTCTTGGCCGCTAGTAATGCCGTTGTCTCGCATACGTTTCCTACTCCTATAGTTCCTTTTACAAAATTAGATTCTTTTAATTCTTCTTGTTCAATGAGTGGTGCCATCTCGTCCTGTGTATAGAACACGATAGGCCACCCCATAATTTGCATAGCCTCTAAGAGGCCTACTTCATCTTGTTTAACGATGACCGATGCAGCCGTTACAAGGCTCTTTGGTGAAAGCTTATGTGCTGCTAGCGACTGTTGTATGGCGTCAAGGATTAATTCCTTCGGCGTATCTCGACGACAGCCAATGCCCATCGTATACGTACGAGGGCGCAAAATCAATTGATGTCCATACTCGGTCATTACTTTATCCGTAATGACTACTCGAGATAAGCCCTCTTCATCGCCTTCATTTTTACATGGCATAGACTCTAGTTGATTCAAGGAAACAACATGAACCATACCATGCTCACCAATATGAGCTTTTGCAGCTTGTTCTAAACGCTCTACATTCGGTAAGCTTGCATCGATATAATAATCAACCTGTTCTCCCCCAACGATGGCAGAGTTCACATTGATTAAGGTTTGAAAATCATCTACCAACAGATGCTCGTGGCGCGCCAACACGTCAGGCGCTGGCAATCCGTTTACATCCGTTGCGGTTGTAATGACGGGGTCCGCATCGATGGCCAGCGAAATGGACTGCGTCCATTCGTTGGCGCCCCCAAGGTGACCAGACAGTAAGCTAATCACATGGTGTCCTACTTCGTCCATTACGACTACTGCAGGATCCTTAGATTTATGCTCAATATATGGTGCAATCATGCGCACTACAATACCGAGAGCCATAATACAAAGTACTTGATCGTAATCCTTGAAAATCTGTCCAATATGGTTTTTGAGGGAATCAAAATAAATAGCCTCACCACCAGAAGGACGGTTTTCCTTTTCAAAGCAATCCGCATGGGGTGCCACCAAAGACTTGATGCGTTGACCTAGCTTTGCACCTCGTTCAGACACAGAAAGAATAGCTGTTCTATTTTTCTTGCTTCTCGTCAAAGGCGCAACAGTTTCTAGTTCTTTCATCATACTAGTCCTTAGCACTGCGGTACATGTGAGCAAAGCCTTTGTCGTAGAGTTTAGATAATTCGTATTCACTATCTAATACATGGCTTACTACGATCATAGCTTGGCGCAATACGCCCTCTTTCGCTACGATGTCCGCAATAGTTTCCAATGTGCCACGAATAATGCGTTGGTCTGGCCAAGACGCTTTTACTACGATAGCCACTGGAGTTGTTTTGTCATAACCGCCCTCGATGAGTTCAGCCACTACTTTATCTAACATTTGGACGCTAAGGAAAATACACATTGTTGCTTCATGAGATGCTAACATGCGTAATTTTTCCTTTGGAGGCATCGGTGTACGGCCTTCCATACGCGTAATGATAACTGTTTGAGATACATTAGGTAGTGTATATTCTTGTTTCAAAGCCGCTGCTGTAGCAAGGAAAGAACTTACACCTGGCACGACTTCATAAGAAATGCCCATGCCAGCTAGTGCATCCATTTGCTCTTGAATAGCACCATAAATAGCAGGGTCACCTGTGTGAAGGCGAACTACGCTTTTACCAGCCTCAACAGAAGCCTTCATAACAGCCAAAACCTCATCAAGGTTCATGGTAGCACTGTTATGAATTTCACAGCCTGGTTTACAAGCCTCTAAAATAGCAGGGTTTACCAAGGAGCCAGCGTATATAACAACGTCTGCCTCTTGCACTAAACGATACCCTTTGCGAGTGATTAACTCAGGATCTCCAGGGCCTGCGCCTACGATATGTACATCAACCATATTACTCTCCTTCTGCGATACGCGTTGCAGATACAATGAAAATTGGGCTCAAAGGATCTAACAAATGATATGGACCAGCCTTGCGGTAACGGCTGATAGACATTTGGTAACCTTCATAGGTGAAAGGACGACCTTTCAACTCTTTAAGAATTGTGTAGCCAGTTTCCATTGTTACAGCAGTTACAACTAGACGGCCACCAATTTTTAATAGACGTTGCGCCTCGTCCATAATGCCTGTCATACCGCCAGCACTGCCGCCGATAATAACCGCATCAAGCTCAGGCAATTCTTCCATGCCTTCAGGAGCTTTGGACTTGATAACCGTCATATTATTTACATTGAATTTCTTCATGTTCTCATTGATAAGGTCGATACCTTTATCAAAGCGCTCAATCGCATATACATGCCCTTTAGGAGCTGCCAAGGCTGCTTCAATGGAGATAGAGCCCGTACCAGCACCTACGTCAAGAACGATGCTATCCTCCTCGATGCGTGCCTCGTTCATAACGGCTTTGCGAATCTCGCATTTCGTCATCGGCACGTCGCCGCGGATAAATTCCTCATCAGGAATTCCGAAAAAATGTCTCATCCTAGTACCACCATTACAGAGTGACCAAAACCTTCTAGCTCAGTTATTACCTCTAGCGTAGAGTCTACAATTTTTTCATCATCATAGCTCAAACGCTCAAGGGCTGCTGCTCTCGTTTCTTTTGGCCAACCTGCATCTATTAAAATACGCGCAATATGCGCTGGATTATATTCAGGATCCGTCAAGAATCCCATCTTTTTACCTGCTTCATATACGAGCTTCTCTGGTGCCGGTTGACGGCCGTGAAAGCTCATTAAATCCGCATCATGCCACACCTCATTAAGTCGTGCAAAAGCAAAGGTCATAGAACTAATGCCTGGCACCACCTCAATAGGATTGGCAGGGAATTTATTTTTTAAATACGGCAACAAGCTATAGTAGCCAGTATCACCACTAACCATAACGACAACGTCATGATCGTTGAGCTCACGCTCAATTTGCTCAGCGAGCAAGCTAAGCTTACCCGTTACAGGATATGTAATTTGGCCAGGTTCTTGAAAGTCCTCTAAGGACCGTTCGCTACCGACCAATACTGTAGCATGTTTAATTAAATTAAGGCCTTTAGGTACCACATAATCAGGATTACCTGGACCAATGCCTACGATATACAAGGTATGTGCCATTGTTCAAGCTCTCCTATCTCTTTTGCATGCTTATCCATCGCCAAAATCTCGCCCTTTAAGGTGGTAATAATGATACCTACCTCTGCTTCGTTAGCAATATATCGCTCACTACGTAGAGAGGCACGATCTACAACGCGTTGGTATACACCATTCAATCCTTCTCGTTCTAAAATAGGGAACGTAGACTCTGTAGTTTGGCAATTAAATAACTCTTCACACACCGCTTGGGATGCCCCTTCTAAAGCGGCATAGGCTACGATGCTTTCCATGCGACCATCACTCATGCGATTATGGGTATGGAAACTACCACTAGCTAATTTTATTAATTTGCCAATATGACCGATGATCAAAATACGCTTGAAGCCAATTTGTACTGCCTTTTCCAGCATAAAGCCAATAAAGTTACTGGTTTCTGCCATTTGGTTCTTATGAATCCCCAGAACTTGTTCCGCCAGATCCTGACCGATACGGCCCGGCACGAGAACAGCCGTTTCACAACCATTTGCTTTCATAACCTTTAGCTGAGGTACTAACGAGTTTTTGAACCCTTCTTCACTCATAGGCTTAACGATACCCGTAGTACCGATAATGGAAATACCACCTTCGATACCCAGGGTATGATTTAACGTTTTCTTGGCTAATACCATACCGTTTGGTACGCTCACCGTTACCGTTACGCCTTGGCCATGTACACAATGCTCTTCAAAGACGATTTTCATCATCGCTCGAGGCCCTGGATTGATGGCCGGTTCTCCTGGCGGCATCGCAAGGCCCGGTTTCGTTACCGTCCCAACGCCAAAGCCTGCCCGGAATCGTAGTTCACCAGTATCATCAAGGGTCACTGTCGTTTCCACATCATTGCCATGGGTTACATCAGGATCGTCGCCGCCGTCTTTCATAACGGTCACCTTAGCCTCTGTATCGGATATGACCTCTACGGCTTTAATAGGCACCTCAATATACTGACCTTGAGGATTTTCAATGACCACTTGATCCACGATGTTCTTATCTAAGAGGGCCAATAAACCAGCTTTCATACCTGCCGTAGCACATGAACCTGTGGTATAGCCACCCTTCATGTCCTCTACTTTCATAAGGCCTCCTACACCGATAGGGTTAGCAACTCCAATGAATCAAACTAACCCTATCTTATGGACATATGTTATTAGGAACGGAAGTTAACGAATTGCAATTCTACAGGAATATCCAATTGTTTTAACATTTGGATAACTGCTTGCAAATCGTCTTTATCCTTACCAGATACGCGCACTTGATCCTCTTGGATAGATGCTTGTACCTTAAGCTTCATGTTTTTAATTGCTTTTACTACTTCTTTAGCATTTTCTTTCGTAATACCTTTTTTAATAGTAATTACTTGGCGCACTGTAGCACCAGCTGCAGGTTCAACCTTACCGTAGTCAAGATTTTTAATCGCTACATTACGTTTAACCATCTTGCCTTTTAATACATCGATAATGGCATTCAATTTATATTCATCATCACCGATGATTTTGATAGTGTCGCCTTCAAGACTAATTTCCGCTTTAGAGCCACGGAAATCATAACGTGTACCAATCTCTTTTTTCGCTTGGTTTACCGCATTGTCTACTTCTTGCATATCCACTTCAGACACAACGTCAAAGGAACAATCTTTAGCCATTTTATACCTCCTACACCTGAACCCGTTGGGCATGGGGTTCACAGTATTACTTTCATCATCCTCATATTCCAAGTAAAAGTGTAAATGTACACCAAATCGGAATATATCTCTATAATTATACCTTATAACACGCTTATTTTCTAGGTAAATCGATTTTTTTAATTATAACTATTATTAATCATAGAAGGATTATTCAGACTATAAAGAAAAGTAAGTATTAGCTATTTCAAAAAACAAAATATCCGGTACCCAACAGATACAATCTATCGATACCGGATATTTAATCACTATAATATTTTCATATGAATCTTAATCTATCTTGTTGGCAACACAATATTTTGCCCAGATGGTTTACTTGGGTTCATAGCATTTGGAAGATCTTCCACTGTTGTATTTAAATCTGTATCAGCAGCTACCACAGCAACAAACTTTTGGCCTGGTTCATAGTAAATGTTTGTCCCCTTCATAAATAAGCCACCAACTAGGCTAACAGCAGCAGCCACAGCTACAGCACCATTATCAGAATGACCTTTACCTTTTACTTGAGCATCGAGAGGAACTGTAACTCCATTAACAGTTTTAATTTCATTTATGCTAAATTCTAATCTACCTTTGCGGCCAAGCATACCGTTTTTTCTAGCTTTTGTAATCGTTCCCAGTACTTCTTGGTTTGCTGGAATTACTACAACATCATTTATAAGAAGATTTTCTAATGTTTTTAATCTAAAAGTATTCCCCTCTTTACTTCGTTTGGAACTAATTGGAGTAATTAATTCTAATTCAATCTTTGTATCCTTAGGAATATAAGCATGACCATTAATAATAGAACTTGTGCGTACAGTTGAAGATGAGTCTTCATTTTTTAACAGTTGAATACGATTAACACCTGATGGCATCTCTGTTTTTACAACAGAGTTCTCCCCTGCGGCTTGTTCTGTAGTGTTTTCCCCATGCGCAACTGTAGGCATTAAGCAACCCAAACCAATACAACCAACAACCAACAATTTTAAAAGTGCTTTAGAAGATTTCATATGTACCCCCAAAACCAAATAAAAACAAATAAAAACATATAACTATACATTATAGGCTCAGTATACCATATCATGAATTTTTAATGAACCAATTATTTTAGTTATAATATTTGTTATGAGTTTGTAGCAAATAGCGCAATAGATTATACACAGAAAATTTTGACCAAATACGATTTATAGCACATTAACTGCATCATACATTGGTTGAACAACCCATTCACCGTTTGAGTTCATTACACCCCATTTTCCATTAGACTTCACTGCGCCATAACCATGTCTAAATGGTACAGTTTTACTAATCAACTTATTCTTATCATGGAATAAAACTTTACCACTCTCATCAATTAATTGATAATCGTTAGACCCTTTATGAACCCAAGTATAGGCCCCACCAAATGCGTCTATTGTCATATCCTTAGTTGTTGTAAATACAGTATTACCGGATTGCATATCAATTAAGTATTTACTTTCACCTTTTGTAGCTACCATCCGAGTAGCACTTACAAAATTAATTGAATCATATATAAATGGATTAACTTGTTTTCCTGTTTCTAAATTAAAATTACCAGCTTTTCCATTATCTTTATTGATGAGTACTAACAAAGCATTAATGGTATCCATTTCCCCTGCATCATAATTACCAGGTTGAATAATATATTCACCATTACGATTCATAAATCCTAATTTACCTTGATTTTTAACAAGTGTACCATAAGCTGTCATTGGCCATACGGCATCATTCTTGCTGTCAATGATGATATTGCCACTGCGGTCCAAATAACCACGTTTTACACCATCATAAACTGGGTTCCAAGCATCACCATAATAAATCCCACCTTGACTGCTTAAACCTATGCCTACGGCCATGCTTAAAAATCCACCTAAATTAAACTTACTAATATGACGTCGATATTCGGCCAATCCATTCTTAAATTCATCAATATCGTCTGTAGGAGCTTCAAAAATTGGATTGCCGCTACCATCAATAGCTATAGTTTTACCTTTAGCACTTTTTACAAAGGCACGATCTTCACTAAATTTTGTATACACTTCCTTAAATTGTGGCTCAATCACCGTATTGTTAGAAGCATCTACAAATCCCCATTTATTTTTTACAGAAACGGCTGTATAAGAATCACTTGGATAGGAAATAGAGTTTATTTTAACATCGCCATTGGATAAATTTTTTACCATTTCGCGACGTGCCAAAATATCTTTATCATGCTCACCATAGGTGTCAACACCACTAGAAATCACAGAACCATCAATGTTAATATGTTCTAATGTTTTTTTAGTATATGCATAATATGTACCATCAGCAGATAATGATGGATCGATATCTAAATATTGTGGTTCAAGCAAAACTTTACCGTCTGTACCGACTACGCCCCATTTTCCTTTTTGTTTTACTGTAGCTAATTGGCCCAACTTAATAAAGTTATCATTGTCAATTACTGCTTGTATCGATTTAAGAGCCGCTGGAGGCTGATGCTGAGCAGAAAGAATTGGCACAACAACATAATCCGCCATGCGTCCAGCACCAACCGATACGGATACACCGCTAGATTTAGCTTTAGATTTTTCCATAGTTGAAACTGAAGTAGAGGATGTTGCTGTTGTATGTTTCTCACTAGTTACACGCGTACTTGTAGATGTCGGTGTATCTTGATTTGTCACAGTTTTACTGCTAGTAGATGTTGTTGTAGATGCTGCAAAAGCACTTGTAGACATAGTCGCCAACACACAAGCGACTAACAAGGATTTCTTATTCAGTTTCATAAACCTCTCCTTTTACAAAGCAAACCATATACTCATCAATATATGATTTTAAGATATTGAACGGCCAAAGCATTCAAATAAATAAAACACCAATACAT